>NZ_RZRW01000240.1:0-8384 GCF_003998745.1 Mesorhizobium sp. M7A.F.Ca.US.014.04.1.1
GAAGGGAAAGTGGCGCTTCTCAGCTCGCCTTCAACCGCGACCCCGTCAGCAGGCCGCGCTCTTCAAGCACCGGATAGGCCATCGAGGCCAGCAGCGAATTGATCTGTTTCAGGTCGCGGATGGTGTCGAGATGGATCGAGCTGGTTTCGACGCTCTTGGCGGTGCCGTCGCGCAGCCGCACGAAATGGCTGGCGCTGGTTTCCTTTTCGCGGTCGCGCAGCCGGTCCTTTTCCAGCACCAGCTGACGGGCGGTCTCGGGATCGCGCGACACCAGAACGTTGAAGGCAAGCCGCGCATTGGCCAGAACCGAGCCATGGAAGGCGCACAGCTCGGCCCAGCCCTCGTCGGTGAATTCCAGTCCGCGCTCGAACTTCTTCTTCACATGCACCAGCATGTTGCGCACGATGATGTCGCCGACCTGCTCGAGCTTGACGCAGGCGCCGATCAGTTCCTGGCAGCGCAGCGCCTCGTCCTCGGTCAGCGGGTTCCTGGTCAGTTTGGCGAGGTAGAGCTTGATCGCGGCGTGCTTGCGGTCGACGCGGTCGTCGAGTGCGGCCAGCGCCTTGATCTTGTCGGCGTCGGCACTTTCATAGAGTTCGATGATACGCTTGAGCATGATCTCGATCGTCTCGCAGACCCGCACCACCTCGCGGGTGGCATTGGCCAGCGCCTGGCTCGGCACGTCGAGCGCGCTTTCGTTGAGCGCGGACAGCTCGACGACGTCAAGCGAGGCGGCCGGCACGGGCTTGGTGCCAAGTGCGACGATCTTCTCCGAAGCGCGGTAGACGAAGCCTGCCAGCGGCAGGCCGGCGAGCAGGATCAGCACATTGAACAGGATGTGGGCATTGACGATCTGGTCCGCCGCCGTCGAACCGAGAAAGGCGAAGTGCGGCCTGAAGATCATGACCAGGATCAGCATGACCAGCGAGCCAAGCCCGCGCATCAGGAGATTGCCGATCGGCACGACGCGCACCTCGGGGCTCGACGAACGGGTCAGCATCGGCGCGATGATCGAGGAGCCGAGGTTGACGCCAAGGATGAGAACGACGCCAAGTTCGGGCGTGATCAGGCCACGGCCTGCCAGCGTCGCCATCAACAGCACCGCCGCGATGCTCGACTGGAACAGCCAGGTGATCAGTGCCGCCAGCAGATAGGCGGTGATGGAATCGGTCGAGAAGTAGTTGATGATGACCGGCATGAGCTGGCTGTTGCGCAGGGGCTCCGATGCCTGGCCGATCATCTCCAGCGAGAGGATCAGAAGGCCGATGCCGACCAGGATGCGGCCGGACTGGCGCCAGTCGCGCCGCTCGGTGGCCATGAACATGACCGTGCCGGTGATCAGGCACAGCGGCACCAGCAAGGTGAGGTCGAAGGTCAGCAGCTTGACCACCAGCGCCGATCCGATTTCGGCGCCGCGCACTGCCAATTGACCCGCGGCGCCAGAGACGATGCCAGAGCCGGCGAAGGAGCCGACCAGCAGCGTGACGGCGGTGGAGCTCTGCAGGGCGATGGCAAGGCCGGTGCCGGCCAGCACCGCCATGATCGGATTGCGCATGGTGGCGCGGAGGCGATGGCGCAGCACGTCGCCATAGGCGCGTTCAACGCCGGTCTTCACCATGCGGGTGGCAAACAGCATCAGCGCCACGGCGCCGGCCAGATGCAGAAGGACGACGGACCCGCTCATTTCGTCCCCCGCATGCAAACAGGGCGCCCGCCCTGTTTTGCGTGGCGATCAGAAGGAAAAACGAGGGAACGAATCATGTTCATGGCGGTGACTTATAATAGCTCGAATATTTTAGCCGGATAATAAAATCTTGTCGATTTCAAGGGCCGTTGCCGCGCGACAGGCGGTGTCGGAAAATGGACGGACGCGCAAATGGTTGCATTGCTGGGCGGGCGCGAAGCGGCGGATAGGCCGAGTTTGCGGTGCGACTGGCTCCTGCCTTTGCGATCATGTTCAGCTTCCTTGGGTAAATCAAGGAATCCATTACATAATTGTAATGCGTGCGTTCAGTTTCGGTTCATCGATGGGCAGCTACTGCTTCGATATCGACAACCAAGGAGACTTCTCATGAAACGCATCGTCCTTTCCGCACTCGCTTTCTCGATGCTGGCCGCCACGTCGCTCACCGGCCAGGCCGCACCGCTGAATGCGCCGAACGCGCCGCAGTCGAACTACAGCCAGGTCGACTGGCAGAAGCCCGGCCACCACAGCGATGTGAGGAAGCGCGTTTACAAGAAGAAGGTCGTCGTCGTGAAGCGCAACAACTGGCGGCATGGCCAGAAATATTCCGGCTGGAAGCGCCATCAGCCGATCCGCGACTATGGCCGCTACGGCCTGCATCGCCCCGGCCGCGGCCAGGAATGGATCCGCGTCGGCAACGACTATGTGCTGGTCGGCATCCTCTCCGGCGTCATCTTCGGCGCGCTTGCCGCGCATTAATCGGCACCTTGCCGGACATTGAAAAGGGAGGCGGCCCGCTACGGCCGCCTTTCTTTTTGCCTGTGGAAACCGGGTATGGCCCGCATTAAGGGTCGTCGGATTTCGCGGGCGTGATTATATAATCGGGAAACGAGTTCCCCGATGCGCTTTCCACCCGCCTTCCTCGACGAGATACGCGACCGCGTGCCGATTTCATCGGTGATCGGCCAGCGCGTCGCGTGGGACCGCAAGAAGACCAACGCACCGCGCGGCGACTATTGGGCCTGCTGCCCGTTCCATGGCGAGAAGAGCCCTTCCTTCCACTGCGAGGACAAGAAGGGCCGCTACCATTGTTTCGGCTGTTCGGTCTCGGGCGATCATTTCAAGTTCCTCACCGAACTGGACGGGATGAGCTTTCCCGAAGCTGTGGAAAAGATCGCCGACATGGCCGGGGTGCCGATGCCGGTCCGCGATGCGCAGGAGGAGCGGCGCGAAAAGGAACGCGCCAGCCTGACCGACGTCATGGAGATGGCGACCGCCTTCTTCCAGGAACGGCTGCAGGGACCGGAAGGCGCCAAGGCGCGTGCCTATCTGCGCGACCGCGGCCTGACGCCGGCGACGCAGCAATCGTTCCGGCTTGGTTTTGCGCCCGACAGCCGCAATGCGCTGAAGGAGCATCTCGCCGCCAGGGGCGTGCCGAAAGCCGATATCGAGGCCTGCGGACTGGTGCGCCACGGCGACGACATCCCGGTTTCCTATGACTGGTTCCGCGACCGCATCATGTTTCCGATCCCGGATTCCAGGGGGAAGATCATCGCCTTTGGCGGCCGCGCGCTGCAGCCCGATGCGCTGGCCAAATACATGAACTCGCCCGACACCGAGCTCTTCCACAAGGGCAACGTGCTTTATAATTTCGCCCGCGCCCGCAAGGCCTTGGCCAAGGGCGGCACGGTCATCGCCGTCGAAGGCTATATGGATGTCATCGCGCTGGCACAGGCCGGCTTCGAGAATGTCGTGGCGCCGCTCGGCACCGCGCTTACCGAGAACCAGCTCGAGCTGCTGTGGCGCATGGCGCCGGAGCCGATGTTGTGCTTCGACGGCGACAAGGCCGGGTTGAAGGCCGCGTGGCGGGCCGCCGACATGGCGCTGCCGTCGGTGCAGGCCGGCCGCTCGGCGCGTTTCGCGCTGCTGCCGGAAGGCAAGGATCCCGACGATCTGGTCAAGGCCGAAGGACCGGATGCGTTTCGTAGCGTTCTGGCCGAGGCGCGGCCGCTGGTCGATCTTTTATGGATGCGTGAGACGGCGGGCGGCGTCTTCGACACGCCGGAGCGGCGGGCCGAGCTTGAGAAGCCGCTGCGCGAACTGACCAGCCGCATCCGCGATGAAAGTCTCCGCTACCATTATCAACAGGAGATGCGCGAGCGCGTGTTGAGCTTCTTCGGCTCGCAGCGCGGCACCAGGCAAAGCGGCCGCCAGGATGGGCGCCCGGGCCAGGGCAAGGCAGCCGCTCCCGGCGGGCAGTTCGCCAAGAGCGGTGGCGGCCGCATTGCGATCACCGAAAGTCTCGGCCAGTCGGCTTTGGTCAAACGCGGCGGCGAGGGGATGTCGGTGCGCGAGGCGACGATCATCGTCGCATTGGTCAACCATCCGGCACTGATCGACGAGAATTTCGCCCATATCGAGTTTCTCGATCTCGCCAACTCCGATCTGAGGCGGCTGCATGCGGCAATCCTCGATGCAATGGCGCATGACATGGCCAATGACCGGCAGGCGGTGATTGCGACGATCGAACGCGCCGGCTGCGCCGAGATCTGGGAGCGGGCCGTCGGGTTGATCCGGCGGATGCGGCAATGGCCGGCGCTGGAGACCGCCGCCCTTGAAGATGCCCGCGATGCTTTCAGCCAGGCGCTGCACTTGCAGCGCAGCGCGCGCACCTTACATAAGGAACTGAAACAGGCGGAAGCGGCGCTCGCCACCGATCCCACAGACGAAAACTACCGGCACCTGATCGAAATTCAGGCGCAATTCCAGGATGTGCAAGCCACGGAAGCGCTGATCGAAGGGTTTGGCGTCTCCTCGGGCAGGGCAGGGCGAGCTTAGTTGGAAGCGAGTGAATTGAGAAAGCGTCGTTGCGCGTCGAAATGGCGCGTAACGGGCTAAGTCGGGTAATTGATTCGCTTTTTTCATGCGAATCATGCGAGAGGCGCTTGACCTTCTGGCAGATTGGCGGAATCAGGACGATTCGAAACGTTAACCCGAACCCGCGTCGACGGGAAATAAGCGATGTGAGGTACTGGTCACTGGACAGGCAGCCCGCCTGCCACAGATATCAGGGTTAATCTGGACTTAATGGATGTCGCCCAAAAAGGGGAAACCCGGTTTTGGGGCAACGACATACACCAAACGAAACGAGTTGATGCAGTTACTGGCCCGGTGAAGCGCGTTTCATAAGCGAGCGCATCCGATTTGACTGGTCCGACAGCTTACGCGGCTTTGAAGTTCGGCCGCTAGGAGAAGATAAAGACTATGGCGACAAAGGAAAAGGAAGAGGTCGAAACCGAACGCGAAGGCGCCACCGATGGCCCTCTGCTCGACCTTTCCGATGATGCTGTCAAGAAGATGATCAAGGCCGCCAAGAAGCGCGGCTATGTCACCATGGACGAGCTGAATTCGGTGCTGCCCTCAGAGGAAGTGACCTCCGAGCAGATCGAGGACACGATGGCGATGCTGTCCGACATGGGCATCAACGTGGTCGAGGACGACGAGCAGGGCGAGGAGCCCGAGGCCGCCGACACCGCGGCCGATGCCGAGGAAGACGCCAACGAGCTGGCTGAGCAGACCGGCACCGCGGTTGCCGCCACCACCACCAAGAAAGAACCGACCGATCGCACCGACGATCCGGTGCGCATGTATCTGCGCGAGATGGGCTCGGTGGAGCTTTTGTCGCGCGAGGGCGAAATTGCCATCGCCAAACGCATCGAGGCCGGTCGCGAGACGATGATCGCGGGTCTGTGCGAAAGCCCGCTGACCTTCCAGGCCATCATCATCTGGCGCGACGAACTCAACGAATCCAAGATCCTGCTGCGTGAGATCATCGATCTCGAAGCCACCTATGCCGGCCCCGAGGCCAAGCAGGCGCCGGTGGTCGAGCGCGTCGAGGAAGCCAAGGTCGAGGACAAGCCGCGCCGTTCGCGCGACGACGAAGACGACATCACCAATGTCGGCGCCGATACGCGTGGGCTGACGGATGACGACGACGAAGACGAGGACGAAGCAAGCCTGTCGCTGGCCGCGATGGAAGCGGAACTCCGCCCGCAGGTGATGGAGACGCTCGACGTTATCGCCGACACCTACAAAAAGCTGCGCAAGCTGCAGGATCAGCAGGTCGAGAACCGTCTGGCCGCGGCCGGCACGCTGTCGCCCAGCCAGGATCGCCGGCTGAAGGAGCTGAAGGACCAGCTGATCAAGGCGGTGAAGTCGCTGTCGCTCAACACGGCGCGCATCGAGGCGCTGGTCGAGCAGCTCTACGACATCAACAAGCGCCTGGTGCAGAACGAAGGCAAGCTGCTCAGGCTCGCCGAAAGCTACGGCGTGCGTCGCGAAGAGTTCCTGAAGGAATATCAGGGTTCCGAGCTCGACCCGAACTGGACGCGCTCGATCGGCAACCTGACCTCGCGCGGCTGGAAGGAATTCACCAAGAACGAGAAGGATGCGATCAAGGACCTGCGCGCCGAGATCCAGAACCTCGCCACCGAAACGGCGATCTCGATCCTGGAATTCCGCAAGATCGTCAACCAGGTGCAGAAGGGCGAGCGCGAAGCGGCGATCGCCAAGAAGGAAATGGTCGAGGCCAATCTGCGCCTCGTCATCTCAATCGCCAAGAAATACACCAATCGCGGCCTGCAGTTCCTCGACCTGATCCAGGAAGGCAATATCGGCCTGATGAAGGCGGTCGACAAATTCGAATACCGCCGTGGTTACAAGTTCTCGACCTACGCGACATGGTGGATCCGGCAGGCGATCACGCGTTCGATCGCCGATCAGGCGCGCACCATCCGCATTCCGGTGCACATGATCGAAACGATCAACAAGATCGTGCGCACCTCGCGCCAGATGCTGCACGAGATCGGCCGCGAGCCGACGCCGGAAGAACTGGCCGAAAAGCTTGCCATGCCGCTCGAAAAGGTACGCAAGGTCTTGAAGATCGCCAAGGAGCCGATCTCGCTCGAAACGCCGGTCGGCGACGAGGAGGATTCGCATCTGGGCGATTTCATCGAGGACAAGATGGCGATCCTGCCGATCGACGCGGCGATCCAGGCCAATCTGCGCGAGACCACCACGCGCGTGCTGGCCTCGCTGACGCCGCGCGAGGAGCGCGTGCTCAGAATGCGCTTCGGTATCGGCATGAACACCGACCACACGCTGGAAGAAGTCGGCCAGCAGTTCTCGGTTACCCGCGAGCGTATCCGCCAGATCGAAGCCAAGGCGCTGCGCAAGCTCAAGCACCCGAGCAGGTCGCGCAAGCTGCGCAGTTTCCTGGATAGCTGAGACTTACCGATGCAAAGAGTTCAAGGGCGCCGATGGCGCCCTTTTTTGTTTGTGGGGCGCACTCTTGCGGGCCGGGCCCTTCGGGAGGATAATTTCGCTGTCGGATGCATTTCTGGGCGATAACCCGGATGCCCGCCCCGGCGAAGCCGCCGTGCTCCGTGGCCCCGGAGGGAGGTGTGCCATGACAAGCTACATCGTGCTGATGAACTGGACGGAGCAGGGTGCCAGAAACGTGCGCGAGTCACCGAAGCGGCTCGACGCCGCCAGAAAGCAGCTGGGAGACATGGGCGGATCGTTCAAGGCGTTCTACCTGACCATGGGCGAATACGACATGGTGGCGATGGTCGAAGCGCCCGACGACGCGGTGCTGGCGCGCTTCTCGCTGATGCTGGCGGCAGCCGGCAATGTCAGGACGCGGACGCTGAAGGCCTTTCCCGAATTGGCCTACCGCGAGATCGTCACCTCGCTCGGATAGAGCCTGTAGCGGAAGGGCCGGACCGGCTGGCCCGATACATTCTCCTTCGCGCGAGCGACCGAGCGACGTCTTGACGGCGCCCGATCGTTCGTGGTCCTTCAAGTTTGCGCTACCAACCAAATGCCGGAACTATGCTGACCGTCTGGTACAATACGCGCTGCCCGGTCTGCGATGCCGGGATCAGCAGGCAGAAGCGGCGGCTGATCGAAGCGGTCAAGGCTGGGCGGATCGAGTTCCGAGACATCAATCTTGAACCGGCAGCGCTAGCCGGATTTGGCGCGTCGCTTGAGGATATCCGCCGCCGGCTGCACGCCACCGATGCCGAGGGCCGACTGCTGGTCGGCGCCGATGTCGCCATCGCGGTATGGAAGGTCACGCCGGGCGAGGGCTGGTTGGCGACGCTGTTCGGCAATCCGGTTGCCTTGCCGCTGACACGCTTTGCCTACGATCGCTTTGCCGATCTTCTCTATGCCTGGAACCGGCGCAAGGGGCGCTGGTAGCCGAATTTATCGGTGGCCGCCGTTCGCAACGAAGCGGCCGAGACTGGAAAATCGAGCCCGCTGGTGCTGCATTCAGATACATCGTAAGATATATCTTGACTCCATCGATTGACTTGCCTAATTAAGATATATCGTACGATACAACTCAAGGAGCAATCAATGCACAAACACAATCATTTCGGGCGCGGTCATTTCGGCGAGCGCATGTTCATGCACATGGCCGGCAAATTCGGTGGCAGAGGGGGCGGCGGCTTTGGCCCGTTCGGCCACGGCGGCCGTGGTGGCGGGCGCGGCGGTCCGGGCGACATGTTCCGCGCCGGACGCATGCTGGCCGACGGCGACCTCAAGCTGATCACGCTGTCGCTGCTGGCCGAAGCGCCGCGTCACGGCTACGACATCATCAAGGCCCTGGAAGAGCGCACCAGCGGCATCTACAGCC
>NZ_RZRW01000024.1:0-22315 GCF_003998745.1 Mesorhizobium sp. M7A.F.Ca.US.014.04.1.1
GGGCGACAACGGCGCCGGCAAATCGACACTGGTGAAGATCATATCAGGCGGACTGGAGCCGACATCGGGCCGCATGCTGTTCGAGGGCAAGGAATTCCTCGCCAAATCACCGGCCGAGGCCAAGGCGGCCGGCATCGAGACCGTCTACCAGGATCTCTCGCTGTGCACCAACGTCGACGTGGTCGCCAATTTCTTCATGGGCCGCGAGATCACCCGCAAGTTTCTCGGCATTCCCGTGCTTGACGAGCGCGCCATGGAAGCCGTCGTCGGAAAGGCGCTGGCCAATGCCGGCACCCGCATTCCCTCGCTGCGCGCCAATGTCGAGCATCTTTCGGGCGGCCAGCGGCAAGCCATCGAACTCAACCGCTTCGTGCACTGGGGCGGCAAGCTGGTGCTGCTCGACGAACCATTCGCCGCCCTCGGTGTCGAACAGACGCGGCGCGGTCTCGACATGATCCGCCAGGTGGCCAACCAGGGCATCGGCGTCGTCATCATCACCCATATCATGCACGACGCTTTTCAGGTCGCCGACCGGATCGTGGTGATCCGCCAGGGCGTCGTGGCCGGCGATGTCGCACGCAATAAAACAAGTCCCGACGCGGTGATCAACATGATCACCGGTGAGACGCTTGCCGGTGCCGGACCGACAGGCTGAGGGACAAAAGAGGGGTCCGGCTTAAGAGGAGCGAACGACATGAAGCGAATACTTCTTGCTGTCTTCGGTATCCTTGCACTGGCCTTTGCCACGCTCACGCCGGCATTCGCCCAGTCCAAGGGTATCGTCTACTATATGGTGCCGACCCTGCTGGACGAGTTCCAGACCGGCTCGGTGAGCGCGCTGGAACTGTTCCTGAAGCAGACCGGCTACGAGATGAAGACGCTGAACGCCGACAACAAGACCGACGCCCAGCAATCGCAGATGAACGATGTCATCGCGCTGAAGCCGGCGGCCATCATCCTGGCTGCAGTCGACTTCAATGCGCTGAAACCGTCCATCGAAGCCGCGCGCGCCGCCGGCATCCCGGTGGTCGAGTTCGACCGCCAGATCACCTCGACCCCGTCCGACTTCACCTCTGTCGCCGGAACGGTCGAGATCGGCTACGTCGCCGCGGATCAGGCCGAGAAGCTGCTGAAAGCCAAGAACGGCTCGGTGAAGGGCAAGGTTCTGCAGGTGCTCGGCGACCCCGGCGATCCCTACACGCTCGACATCCAGAAGGGTTTTGAGGAGAAGATGAAGGCATTTCCGGACGTCAAGATCATCTCGCTTCCGGCCATGCAATGGGAAGCCAGCAATGCCGGCACAATCGTTGCCGACCAGATGCTGGCCAACCCCGACATCGACCTGATCTTCAGCCATGCCGCGCACCTATCGGTCGCCGCCGTCGCCTCGCTCGAGGCGGCCGGCAAGAAGCCGGGCGACGTCATGCTGATGAGCTCGAACGGCGCTCCGGTCGGCCTCGACCTGATCCGCAAGGGCTGGCTCAACGCCGAAATCGAGCAGCCGCTTTACGCGCAGGCCGCGGCTGTCGCCATGTTCATGGACAAGATCGTCAAGAAGCAGGAAATCAAGCCCGGCGAATACGACGTGCTCGGCCTGAAATCGACCGTGACCAAGGAAGCCTGGGGTCCGAACATCAAGATCCCCGGTGCAGCGATCACCAAGGAAAACGTCGATAATCCGGCCTTCTGGGGCAACCAGAAGCCGCCGACGGACACCGTCAAGTCGGTCGAATAGTCATCTGAAAGCGCTCCGGGCCGTAGCGGCCCGGAGCCTGCCTTTCACACCGCCGCGTCCGAAAGGATGCCGTGGCGAATTTGAATCCGCGCCTGAACCCGACGAAATCGAGTTGATTTCGCGGGGGCGCCAACCGGATCAACCCATGAACCCGCGCACACGCAAAGCCCTGGAGTTCGTACTCGACAACCTCGTCTGGTTCATGCTGCTGTTCGTGCTGGTGGTCTTCTCCATCTTCGTCCCGAACTACTTTCAGCTCGGCATCTTCGCCAATATCATCGAGGCTTCGAGCGTGCTCGGCGTCATGTCGATCGGCCTGGCGCTGGTGATCATCGCCGGTCACATGGATCTGTCGGTCGAATCCGTCGCAGCGCTCAGCGCCATGGCGGTCGGCATCCTGTTTTGCTCGTCGGGCATCGGCATGGGCGTGCAGCTGCATCCCGAGTGGCTGATGGTTCCGGTTTCGCTGCTGCTGGCGCTGGCAGTCGGGGGTCTCATCGGCGCCTTCAACGGCTATCTGGTGGTCAAGGTGAAGATGAGCGCCTTCATCATCACGCTGGCGTCCTACATCTGGGTGCGCGGCCTCGTGTTGGTCGTGTCGGGCGGCCGCTCGGCGCAGGACCTGGCGCCGGCCATCCGCTGGTTCGGCATCCAGCGCCTTGTCGGCCTGCCGCTCACCGCCTGGATCGCGGTTGGCTGTTTCGTGGTCTTTTCGCTGATCATGGCCAAGACGCCGCTCGGCCGGCATCTGGTGATGATCGGCGGCAACGAGACGGCGACCTTCCGCGCCGGCATCCGGGTGAACCGCAATCTCATCATCGCCTTCGTGCTCGCCGGCGCCATCGCCGGCCTGGCTGGCTGGCTGCTGGCGATCCGCACGTCGGGCGCCACCGCCAATCTCGGCGTCGGCTTGCTGTTCAACGCCTTCGCCGCGGTCGTCATCGGCGGCGTCAGCCTCAAAGGCGGCGTCGGCACCCTCCCCGGCGTCTATGCCGGCGTGCTTTTGCTCTCGGCCATCAACACGGCGATCAATTTGATGGGCCTGCCGGCCAATTTCACCCAGGTGATTCATGGCCTGCTGGTGCTGGCCGCGGTGCTGCTCGACGCCTTCAAGCAAACCATTCGCCAAAGACTCGCATGACAGGACGGCTCGCATGACAGGACGGCTAAAAGACAAGGTGGCGCTCATCGTCGGCGCCGCCCGCGGCATCGGCAAGGGCATTGCGCTCCGCTTTGCCGAAGAGGGGGCGCGGCTGGTGCTCGCCGACACCGAAGTCGAGGCCGGGCAAGCGACCGCTGGCGAGTTGGGCGTCCCCTTCATCCGCACCGACATCTCGCAAATGAGCGACGCCAAGGCCGCCGTGGCGCTGGCGCTGAAGCAGCATGGCCGTCTCGACATCATCGTGCAGAATGCGGGCATCTATCCCTGGCAGCTGATCGAGAACACCAGCGCCGACGACTGGGACCGCGTCATGGCGGTCAATCTGCGCGGCACCTTCAATGCCAGCCGCGCGGCCCTGGTGCCGATGAAGGCGCAACGCTTCGGCCGCATGCTCTACACCTCCTCCATCACCGGTCCGCATGTCACCAGCCCGGGCCATGGCCACTATTCGGCCAGCAAGGCCGGCATCAACGGCTTCATCCGCGCCGCGGCACTGGAATTCTCCGGCTACGGCATCACCGTCAACGGCGTCGAGCCCGGCAACATCCTGACCGAAGCGATCGAGCTGCATCGCGGCGAGGCGTTCATCAAGAACATGGAGGATTCCATCCCGCTTGGCCGCCTCGGCAGCCCGCGCGACGTCGCCAATGCCTTCCTGTTCCTCGCCTCGGACGATGCCAGTTACATCACCGGCACGACCATCGTCGTCGATGGTGGCCAGTTGCTGCCCGAAGGCAGCGATTTCCGGCTCGTTCCGCCATGATCATCGATTTCGGCGATGGCTTCTTCCTGCGCCAGGCGACCGAGGCCGACCATCCAGCACTTGCCATGATCTGCCTCAAGACCGGTGATGCCGGCCAGGATGCAACCGGTCGCGAAGACGCTCCGGATCTGTTGGGCCAGATCTACACCATCCCCTACCAGGTGCTGGAGCCCGACCTCGCTTTCATCGTCGATGGGCCAACGGGCGCCGCGGGCTATCTGCTGGGTGCAAAAGACACAAAGGCTTTCAATGCAGGCCTGGCAGCAAAGTGGTATCCGCGCCTTCGCGCGCAGGTGACCGATCCCGGACCCGACCGCGCACGCTGGAGCGGCAGCGACTGGGCTCGCCACCAGATCCATCATCGCGACTTCACCATTCCGCCGGCCCTGGCTGCCTACCCTTCGCACGGTCATATCGACCTTTTGTCGCAAGCGCGTGGCAAAGGCATCGGCCGGCGGGCGATGGCTTTTCTCGAGCAAAGGCTCGCCGCGCTCGGTTCACGCGGGCTTTGCCTCGAAGTGATGCCGGACAATCACAACGCGCTGCGCTTCTACAGGGCCATCGGATTCGCGGTGTTGCGGGAGCCGGGATTGCCGGACCACAGCATCTATGTCGCCAAACGGCTGACAACCGCACCGGAGATCGTGCGCACCGGAGATCGTGTGAATGGTGGGCGATGACGGGCTCGAACCGCCGACATCTTCGGTGTAAACGAAGCGCTCTACCAACTGAGCTAATCGCCCGCTCCGGGCCGGACCTTTAAGCGGTCAGGGTCCGCTTCGCAAGGCCAAATGAGCGCAGGACGCCCTGGTTGGATGCCGGTTTTGCCAACAAAACGCCGGCTGTCAAAAAACCTTCTCCTGTTTGCTGTTATGATGGTTTGGTGCGCTTGACACCCGGTGGCGAACCCCTTATCCAGCGCCCCAACGACGAACACGGCTGACACGTGTTCGCCATGCGCGGGTGTAGCTCAGTTGGTTAGAGTGCCGGCCTGTCACGCCGGAGGTCGCGGGTTCGAGCCCCGTCACTCGCGCCATTTCTCTCAAGGGTATCAAGCCCTTGGCTTTGGAGAAATGTCGACATTGATTGTCAAAAATGTTGTCTTGCAAGAGACCTGAGGTCCAAGAGACCTGAGGTCACTCAGGTCCGTTCGGCCCGTGCAGACGTCTTGCCGCGCAAGATCATCCTCTCGCCAGCAGCGCCTCGACCTCCTGCAGCGTCGGCATGGATGGCGCAGTCCCTGGCCGGGTCACCGAGATTCCGGCGACGGCGCAAGCGAAGCGCACCGCCTGCAGCGGTTCCACGCCCCTCGAAAGTGCTGCCGCAAGCCCGCCATTGAAGGCATCGCCTGCCCCCGTGGTTTCGACCACCGGGCCGGCACTGACGGCTGGAACATGGTCGGAGCGATTTTTCGAGTGCAAAAGCGCGCCCTTGTCGCCGAGCGTGACGATGACTGTGCCGACGCCCTTTTCGAGCAGACTGTCCGCAGCGGCTCGCGCCTCGTCGACCGAGGACACCTTCATCCCGGTCAGTTCCTCCGTCTCGGTCTCGTTGGGTGTGAAGTAGTCGCAGAGCGTGTAGATGCGGTCGGGAAGCTTTGCCGCAGGGGCCGGATTGAGGATCGTCGTCACCCCTGCCCCACGCGCGATCTCCAACGCCCGCATGGCTGCTTCGATCGGCTGTTCGAGCTGCGTGACAAAGACGCCGGCATTGCTGATCAATGCGGCATTGGCTTCGATATCGGCTGGAGAGATCAGCATGGCAGCACCGGGGCTGACGATGATGGCGTTGTTGCCGGTGGTCTCCTCGACGAAGATGTAGGCCGCGCCGGTGTAGCTTTCCGGCGTGTCGATGACGGCATCCTTGACGCCCGCCTGCGTCCAGGTCTGCCTGGCCATGTCGGCGAAGGGGTCTACGCCGAGGCGGGTGAGGAAGGTGACGTCGGCGCCGGGCTTGCCGGCGGCCACCGCCTGGTTCGAGCCCTTGCCGCCGGGACCCAGCGTGAAGGATGTGCCGAGGATCGTTTCGCCCATGCGCGGCTGCCGCTGCGCCCTGTAGGCGGTGTCGGCGACGAACACACCCAATATGACGACCGGCTTGCCCGAAGCCATGCCGCTACTCCGCATCCGGCGGCACGACGCCCTTGCGGAAGGCGAAGCAGCCATAGAAGCGGCGTTCGCCGGTCTGGATGACACAATAGGCTTGTTTGGCGCGCTCGTAGAAGGCGTAGCGCTCGACCGCGATCATCGGCCACGACTTGCCCTCGGCCTTATCGACTTCCTTCTGCACTTCCTTCTGCACTGCAGGAATCTCGTCCGGCTTGCCGACGATTTCCATGCGCGCGGCCGAATCGTCGACGAACGTGTCGAGCGGGTAGAGCGACAGCACCGCCTTGACCACTTGCGCGGCCGAGGCATCGATGCGCAGCACGCGGCCGAGCGCCGTCTGGCGCGCCACCGAATCGGACGGAAAATTGGTGTCGGCGATGATCAGATCATCGCCATGCCCCATTGCCCGCAATGCCTGCAGCACGTCGGCATTGAGCAGCGGGTTGATGCCTTTGAGCATGGTATTCCTCGTGAGTTGGGATCAGAGACGCTTGCCGGTCTCTGCGTCGAAAAGATGGATCTGGTCGAGCCTTGGCTTCAGCTTCAGCGTATCGCCCGGCTTGAAGTCGTGGCGCTCGCGAAACAGCGCCACCATCTCGCCTTCGCCGAAGCGCAGGAACACCAGCGTTTCCGAGCCGGTCGGCTCGACCACCGAAATCTTCGCCGGCACGCCGTCGGGATGGATCTCGAGGTGCTCCGGTCGCACGCCATAGACGACCGCTTGACCGTCCTGCGCGGCATTGCCCGATCCGATCGGGAACAGCGTGCCTGCGATGTCGACACCGGGCTTGTCGCCCTTGCGCATGGTGCCCTTGAGCAGGTTCATCGAAGGCGAGCCGATGAAGCCGGCGACAAACAGGTTGGCCGGGCGGTCGAACAGTTCCAGCGGCGCGCCGACCTGCTCGATGCGGCCGTCGCGCATGACAACGATCTTGTCGGCCATGGTCATGGCCTCGATCTGGTCGTGGGTGACGTAGATGGTGGTGGTCTTCAGCCTCTGGTGCAGTTCCTTGATCTCGGTGCGCATCTGCACGCGCAGCTTGGCGTCGAGATTGGACAGCGGCTCGTCGAACAGGAACACCTGCGGATTGCGCACGATGGCGCGGCCCATGGCCACGCGCTGGCGCTGCCCGCCGGAAAGCTGGCGGGGATAGCGCTTCAGATAGGGATTGAGGTCGAGGATGTCGGCGGCGCGCTTGACCCGCTCGGCGACCACGGCCGGATCGGTTTTCCTGAGCTTGAGCGCGAAGGCCATGTTCTGCTCGACCGTCTTGTGCGGATAGAGCGCATAGTTCTGGAACACCATGGCGATGTCGCGCTTGGCCGGCGGCAGATGATTGACGACGCGGTCGCCGATGGCGATCGTGCCGGCGGAGACGGTCTCCAGCCCGGCCACCATCCTGAGCAGCGTGGACTTGCCGCAACCCGAAGGGCCAACCAGCACCACGAACTGTCCGTCTGCGATATCGACGCTGACTTCGTGCAGAACCTTGACCGTTCCAAAGGCCTTGGCCACCTTGCTGATCGCGACTTGCGCCATGTCTCCCCCATCGGCTCCATTAGCCGTAGGCGCAGAAGCTAACCAACGCGACCTGCCAGGGCAAGTCGGTCCCTTATAGATAAAAACCCGCTCTCGTTGACACGGCGTTGGGTTGTGAGAATAGTGGCAGGCGCTGGTCAAAATGTCGGTGCCCGATCCGCAATCGGAACTTCAATCGACGCAGGGTGGGGTCCTGCCTAATTCGTTTCCGAAACGGGAGCATCGTTGGCGCTCCGGCGTCCGACAGTTGGCCGATTTATTCCCACTGATGTTCTGGGAGGAATAGGCGATGAGAACGGGTCTTTACGACAAACTGGTTCGAGCCGGCGCCACAAGGCGCGACATATTGAAGGGTGCGGCAAGCATGGCCGCGATCGCAGCCGCATCCGGCGCCGGACTTGGCGCCTTGACGCGCCCGGCCTCCGCGGCAAGCGAATTGCGCACAAAAATCCTGCAGATCCCCGGCGTCGGCAAAGGCCAGCCGACGGACGCCGATTTCCAGAAGGTCGGTGAACTCTGCCTCGAAGCCACCAAGGCCAATGTCAAGGAAGGCGAATTCGCCGGCGTCGAGCTGACCTTCATGGGTCTCAACAACCAGAACCTGCACAATGTGCTGTTCCGCGGCTTCCTGAAGCCATGGGAGACCTATACCGGCGCCAAGATCAACTGGATCGACCTGGCGCAGGCCGACTACAACGCCCGCCTGCAGCAGTCGATCGCGACCGGGACCGTCGACTTCGACATCATCGAAATGGGCGCGCCGTTCGAAGGTGATGTCTGCGGCAAGGGCCTGACGTCGGAAATGCCCGACTGGGTCAAGACCCAGATCGATTTCGACGATCTGGTCAGCTATCTGAAGCCGCCGGTCGGCACCTGGGACGGCAAGCAATACCGCGTGACCGTCGACGGCGACGCGCACAACTTCAACTACCGCACCGACGTGTTCGCCGATGCCGACCTCGCCAAGGCCTGGAAGGACGGCGGCGGCGAAGGTGAATGGGGCGTGCCGAAGACCTGGCAGCAGGTTCAGGCGGTGACCAAGTTCCTGAAGGGCAAGAAGCTCAAGGACCAGGACGTCTATGGCTATCTCGACGCGCCGAAGCCCTGGGGCGGCTTCGGCTTCTATTTCCTTGGCAGCCGCGCCACCGCCTATGCCAAGCACCCCGACGACAAGGCCTGGCTGTTCGACGCCGACACGATGAAGCCGCGCGTCAACAATCCGGCCTGGGTGCGCGCCATCCAGGACGTCATCGACGCGCTGCCCTCCGAACCCGCCGACCAGATCAACGCCGATCCGAACACGACCGCCTTCCAGCAGTTCCTGGCCGGCACCGGCTCGATGGTCACCTGGTGGGGCGACGTCGGCTCCAACGTCAAGACCAACGACTCTTCCGTCGTCGGCGACGTCACCGGCTTCTCGATCCTGCCGGGCTCGGACGATGTCTACAATGCGAAGACCGGCGCCTGGGACAAGCTCGCCAGCGGCCCGAACTATGCGCCCAACTGCGCCTATCTCGGCTGGGGCGTCTATGTCATGGCCCGCGTCGATGCCGACGAAAAGAAGAAGAAGGCGGCATGGTCCGCTGCAGCCCATCTCGGCGGCAAGGACCTGTCGATCTGGACGGCGATGTATCCGTCGGGCTTCCAGCCTTACCGCAACTCGCATTTCGACATTCCCGAATGGGTGGCGGCCGGCTACGACGAGGCCTTCATCACCTCCTACCTCAAATCGGAATCCGACAGCTACAACCATCCGAACGCGGCGATCGAGCCACGCATCCCCGGCATCTTCCAGTACTACAGCGCCGCCGAGGACATCCTGGCCAACACTTTCGCGGGCAAGATGAAGGCGCAGGAAGGCGCCGACGCCATCGCGGCGGCATGGGAGAAGCTGACCGACCAGATCGGGCGCGACAACCAGATCAAGCTCTACAAAGCTTCGCTCGGCATGTAGGCTGGCCTATGAACCGTGGTCCGGCGGCAACGCCGGACCACTTTAGACAGGCTCCGGCTCCTCGAGAGCCTTCAAACGGGCGAGATTTGTGGCTGACCAGACATCGACCGCGAACCCGTGGCCGGCAGATGCCGGCACTTCCGATCTGATCTCTCCAGGCCGTAAACGCCTTGGCTGGGCGCTGATGGCCGTTGCGACGCTTGGCCTGCTGGCGACGATCGTGCTGGAGATCCTCTACAAGGGCAGCCCCGATACGATCGGCTTCGAGACCTGGCGCCCCGTCGTCTATGCCTATGTGCTGTGGGGCGTGGCGATCGGTGTCGGCCAGGTGCTGACGCGCGGCGAAGACGGCCAGCGTGCCCTGTTTCTGCTGCCGGCGCTGCTGTTCACCATCGCCATGGTCATCTTCCCGACGCTGTTCGGTTTCTACATCGCACTCACCGACTGGAACCTCAGTTCCTTCAGCGGCCGCCGGTTCAACGGGCTCGACAATTTCTGGCAGATGCTGGGCGATCCCTACTACCGCAACGCGCTGTTCAACATGGTGCTCTACGTGCTGGCGGTGGCGGTCGAATATGTCATTGCCTTCGGCTTGGCGCTGCTCCTCAACGCCCAGATCCGGGCGCGAAAATTCTTCCGCGTCGTCTTCCTGATGCCGCTGATGCTGTCGCCGGTCGCGGTGTCGTGGATGATCGGAAAATCGCTGATGGAATACAGGTTCGGACCGGCCGCAACGCTGGCGCGCCATCTCGGCTGGGAAAATCCGGCCTTCTTCTCCGATCCGATCATCGCGCGCATATCGATCATGATACTGGATGCCTGGACCTTCATTCCGTTCATGATGATCATGCTGCTGGCCGGGCTGCAGGCGATGTCGCGCGAGGTGCTCGAAGCCGCACGCGTCGACGGCGCCAATGCGTGGCAGACCTTCTGGCAGGTCACCTTCCCGCTGATGCTGCCGGTGTCGGTGACGGCGGTGGTCCTGCGCATCATCTTCAAGCTGAAGCTTGCCGACATCATCATCACCGTGACGTCCGGCGGCCCCGGCGGCGCCACCGATTCCGTGTCGAGCTTCATCTACCGCGAATACCGCGACCGCTCGAATGTCGGCTACGGAACCATGCTGGCGATGGCCTATCTGGTGATCATCGTCGTGTTCGTCACGTGGTTGTTGAAATTTGCCAACCGTTTTGTCCGCAATGTCAATTAAAGCAAGATGGGGGTGAATTGAGCCCGATGAGCGTTCAGACCACCGAATATGTCGCCTCGGAGATCCGCTCGCCGGCGAGCTTCCTCGCCAGCCGCGTCTTCATCTATGGCGCGCTGGCCTTCTGGGCGTTCATCTGCCTGTTCCCGATCTATTGGACGATCACGACCTCGTTCAAAACCGCAGTCGACGTCACGCAAGGCCATCTCATCCCCTTCGTCGACTTCCAGCCGGACTGGAAGGGCTGGCGTTCGCTCGGCCTGTCGCCGGACTCGATCTTCCAGACCTCGACCGTGCGCGAGGAGTTCCTCAAGCGCTTCATGAATTCGGTGATCACCTCGGTCGGCGCGTCGAGCCTCGCCATCATCATCGGCAGCCTCGCCGCCTACGGGCTCACCCGCTATCGCTACCATTTCGCCTGGTTCAAGAACGAGGACATCTCGTTCTTCTTCCTGTCGCAGCTGATCCTGCCGCCGGTGGTGCTGGCGCTGCCCTTCCTGGTGCTCTACCGCGAGGTCGGCCTGCTCGACACGCGCATCGGGCTGATCCTGCTCTACACGCTGATGGTGCTGCCGATCGTCATCTGGATCATGCGCGACCAGTTCAACTCGATCCCGGTCGAGCTCGAGGAAGCCGCCCTTGTCGACGGGCTGTCGATCTGGGGCGCGTTCTTCCGCATCGTCATGCCGATCGCGCTGCCGGGCATGGTCGCCGCCTTCATCCTGGCGATGGTGCTGTGCTGGAACGAGTATTTCTTCGCCGCCCTTTTGACCTCGACCGACGCCAAGACGATCCCGGTCATGGTGGCGAGCCAGACCGGCTCGCAAGGCATCAACTGGTGGTCGATGGCGGCACTAGCGACGGCGGCCATCGCGCCGCTCGCCGTCATTGGCATCGCGTTGGAGCGCTATCTGATCATGGGCATGACCGCGGGCGCGGTGAAGTAGCATGGCGCCCTCTTACCTTCTCCCCCTTGTGGGAGAAGGGAAGCCGCGCGCTAGCGTCCCAATATTGCCCGCAGGTGGTCCATGATCATGGCGACGCCCTTCTGCCCGAGCTCTGCCGAAGCATCCTTGGCGCTCGCCGTGTACCAGCCGGTATTGTCGGCGAAGTGATTGGCATCGACAGCCTCCGGGCATAGCGCCAGCATCAGCGAGGTCTCGCCAATGCCGGCATGGTCGAACGGGTACTTGCCGTTCATGTCAGCCGACATCAGCGGATGCACCTGCACCCAGTTGAAGAAATTTTCACCCGCCGCGTGTCCTGAATAATAGTCCGCCATCGCCTGCGACCCCCACCAGCCCTCGCCGCGCTCCTTTTCGAGGAAGCGGAAGATCGCCTGGCGGCCGGCGGCCTTGAACGCCAGATCGGTCGGCATGCCGGCGACAAAGTTCTCGGTCTGGTGGTGGATAATGGCGTGGATGTTGCGGAAGCCGATGCGCAACAGGCTGTAGAACAGCTCCTCGCCGAACGGCGCCAGCGCATTGCCGCCGACCTGCACCGAGCCGCTGCCTTCCGGCGGCGCCACCGCATAGCTTGCCGCACCGTAGTAGAAGGGCGGCAGGATGACGACGTCCTTCTCCTTTTCGAACAGCTCCAGCGTCTTGATGACGGCCAGCGTGTCCATGCCGACGGCCATATGCTCGCCATGGTATTCCAGCACGCCGAGCGGCAGAGCGACCGGCCAATTCTCGGCGATCGCCCTGCGGATCTGGTGTGGCAGCATCAGTTCATAGCGCATGATCTATTCCATGTTGGTGTGGCGGGCGCGCATGGCTTCGGGCGACACGCCGGTCAATTCCCTAAGCTTCAGCACCATCACCTCAAACAGCAGGAACAGCGCGCCTTCGAACACCGAGCCCATCGGCAGGACCGATGTTTTTTGCGCCCCCTGATCGTTGGCCATGGTCTGCGCGGGAATGAGCAGCGTGAAGTCGGCAAGCCTTGCCGCGCTGCCTTCGGCCTGGGCGGTCAGCAGGAGATTGGTTGCACCTGCTTGGCGCGCGACCTGCATCAGGGTCAGCACGGTCGAGGTTTCTCCCGGCCCGGAACTGACCAGGAAGACATCGCCCTGCCCCAGCGGCGGCGTGTTCATGTCGCCGACCACGGAAACCGGCAGGCCCAAATGGTAGAGCCGCATGGCAAAACCCTTGACCTGCAAGGCCTCGCGGCCGCAGCCATAGACGACGATCTGTCGCGCGCCGGCTAGCGTTTTGCAGGCGGCGTCGATCCGGCTTTCGTCGATGCGTGCCAGCACGCCACCCAGCTCCTCAAGTGAGGTCTCGAACAGGCTTTTGCTCTTGTCGCTCACCGCAAACCCGCCATTGAAAAATCACCCTGGTATTTGCCGCTCTTGCTGCCACGAACAGCTTGATTTCGTTCATGCTAGCAACCGCGAAAATGCGTGTCCAACGCGCAGCTATGCTTTTGCCTGATCACAGGCGTGATAGTGTCATGTCAGACAAATCAGGCGAGGCAAACAGCAGGATATGAAGACACGGCATTTCGACCGCATCGGCAATGGCGGCATCAGTTTCACCGAGCTCGGCTTCGGCGCGGCGCCGCTCGGCAATCTCTACCGTGCCGTCTCCGACGAGGACGCCAACGCTACGCTGGAGGCCGCCTGGGCGACCGGCTGCCGCTACTACGACACCGCGCCGCTCTATGGGCTCGGCCTCTCGGAAACGCGGCTCAACCCGTTCCTGCGCGGCAAGAAGCGCGACGACTATGTGCTGTCGAGCAAGGTCGGCCGCATCATGCGTGCCTGCCCGCCCGAAGAGCGCACCGGCATCGGCAAGTTCTTCGACACGCCATCACGCCGCGAGGTGTACGACTACAGCTATGACGGTGTCATGCGCTCGTTCGAAGCCTCGCTTGAGCGCCTCGGCGTCGACCGGATCGACATCCTCTTCGTGCACGATGTCGACATCTTCACGCATGGCAGCAAGGAAGCCTCCGACCGGCGCATCGAGGAGTTCATGCGCTCGGGCTATTACGGCCTGCTGTCGCTGCGCGACCAGGGCGTGATCAAGGCGTTCGGCGGCGGCATCAATGAGTGGCAGGTCGCGCAGACGCTGGCTGAGCGCGGCGACTTCGATCTGTTCCTGCTGGCCGGGCGCTATACGCTCTTGGAACAGGAGGCGCTGACGTCCTTCCTGCCGCTCTGCCAGGCACGCGGCATCGGCATCGTTCTCGGCGGACCCTACAACTCCGGCATCCTCGCAACAGGGCCGAAGCCCGGAGCCTACTACAACTACTCCGAAGCGCCGAAGGACATACTCGACCGGGTCGCCGGGATCGAGAACGTCTGCAAGCGTCATGGTGTCAGGCTGATCGAGGCCGCCCTGCAATTCCCGCTGCTGCATCCTTCAGTCGTTTCGGTGATCCCCGGTGGCCAACGGCCGAGCGAAGTCGAGAGCAATCGCTCGCTGCTCGATGCGAAACTGCCCGCAGCACTTTGGGCGGATCTCAAGGAGGAAGGTCTTATGCGCACTGATGCGCCGACCGCATAAGCCGGCCGCGTCGCGTCAGCGTCGGGCACCAAAATGAAAAGCCGGGCAAGCCCGGCTTTTCTGGTCGCATGAACCGGCGTAGGGCACCAAAATGAAAAGCCGGGCAAGCCCGGCTTTTCTGAGGTCTCTGAAAAGAAAAAACGCTTAGTTGACTGCGTCCTTGAGGCCTTTGCCGGCCGAGAACTTCGGCACGGTACGCGCCGGGATCTTCACTTCGGCGCCGGTCTGAGGATTGCGGCCGGTCGAGGCGGCACGCTTTGACACGGTGAAATTGCCAAAGCCGACAAGCCGGACATCGCCGCCCTTCTTCAGTTCGCCGGTGATCACGGAAAATACCGCATCGACCGCCGACTGCGCGTCACCCTTCGAAATGCTCGCGGCGTCGGCGACAGCGGACACCAGTTCGTTCTTGTTCATAAAAATTCCCTTCCATGAGAACACCGGAACTATCGACTCATCCGGCAGGAAACGGACTTTAGAAAGAAGCGCTCCCGCAACCAAGTCGAAAAGGCAGGAAAAAAGCGGAAAAAGCCCGGAATTCCGGGGTTTTTCACATGAAAAAGCCGGGCGTCAGGCCCGGCTCTCCGTTTGTGCGCTGCAACCTCGACGAAAACCAACGCATGGCCCCGAAAACCGTAGCCGGTTTGCGGCAAGGGCCATGCGCAAGTCTGGGCGTTAGAGCGTCCTTTGTGCGTCCAGATGGACGCCCGGCGCTCTAATGCGCCAGGGACTTTCCAGCGTCGTCGGCACTGTCTGTCGCAGCCGGCGGATTGACCGGCTCGACCCATTCGATCGGCTCCGGCATACGCACCAGCGCGTGGCGCAACACCTCGCCGACACGTGAGACCGGAATGATCTCCATGCCGTTCTTCACATTGTCCGGAATCTCCGCCAGGTCCTTGGCATTGTCTTCCGGGATCAGCACCTTCTTGATGCCGCCGCGCAGTGCGGCGAGCAGCTTCTCCTTGAGCCCGCCGATCGGCAGGATGCGGCCGCGAAGCGTTATCTCGCCGGTCATCGCCACATCCGCCCGGACCGGAATACCCGTCAGTACCGATACAATGGCTGTCGCCATGGCAGCACCTGCAGACGGGCCGTCCTTCGGCGTGGCGCCTTCCGGCAAGTGCACGTGGATGTCGCGCTTGTCGAACAGCGGCGGCTCGATGCCGAAATCGACGGCGCGCGAGCGGACATAGGAGGCCGCCGCCGAAATCGATTCCTTCATCACGTCGCGCAAATTGCCGGTCACCGTCATGCGGCCCTTGCCGGGCATCATGACGCCTTCGACCGTCAGCAGCTCGCCGCCGACTTCCGTCCAGGCGAGTCCGGTAACGACACCGACCTGATCGTCAGCCTCGACCTGACCGAAGCGGAAGCGTTCAACACCGAGGTAATCGGCGAGGTTCGCCGCCGTGATGTTCACCGTCTTCTTCTTCGTCTTCAGGATCTCGGTCACCGCCTTGCGCCCGAGCTTCATCAGCTCGCGCTCCAGGCTTCTGACGCCCGCTTCACGGGTGTAGGTCTGGACGATGGCGCGGATCGCGTCCTCACCGACGGAAAACTCCTTCGGCTGCAGCGCGTGATCGCGGATCACCTTAGGCATCAGGTGCCGCTTGGCGATCTCGATCTTCTCGTCCTCGGTGTAGCCGGCGATACGGATGATCTCCATGCGGTCCATCAAGGGCGCCGGGATGTTCAGCGTGTTCGCCGTCGTCACGAACATGACGCTCGACAGATCGTATTCGACCTCGAGGTAGTGGTCCATGAACGTCGAGTTCTGTTCCGGATCGAGGACCTCGAGCAACGCCGATGACGGATCGCCACGGAAGTCCTGGCCCATCTTGTCGATCTCGTCGAGCAGGAAGAGCGGGTTGGACTTCTTGGCCTTCTTCATCGACTGGATGACCTTGCCGGGCATCGAGCCGATATAGGTGCGCCGGTGGCCACGGATCTCGGCCTCGTCACGCACGCCGCCCAGCGCCATGCGGATGAACTCGCGTCCAGTCGCCTTGGCGATCGACTTGCCGAGCGAGGTCTTGCCGACACCGGGAGGGCCGACGAGGCACAGGATCGGCCCCTTCAGCTTCTTCTGGCGGCTTTGCACGGCGAGATACTCGACGATGCGCTCCTTGACCTTGTCGAGGCCGAAATGGTCGGTATCGAGCACGTTCTGCGCGAAAGCCAGGTCCTGCTTGACCTTGGAGTTCTTGCCCCACGGGATAGACAGGATCCAGTCGAGATAGTTGCGCACGACCGTCGATTCAGCCGACATCGGCGACATCGTCCGGAGCTTCTTCAACTCGGCTTCCGCCTTTTCGCGGGCCTCCTTGGAGAGCTTGGTCTTCTTGATGCGCGCCTCTATCTCGGCGGCCTCGTCGCGGCCGTCCTCGCCTTCGCCGAGTTCCTTCTGGATCGCCTTCATCTGCTCGTTCAGGTAGTACTCGCGCTGCGTCTTCTCCATCTGGCGCTTGACACGCGAGCGGATGCGCTTCTCCACCTGCAGGACGGAGATTTCGGCTTCCATGAAGCCCATCGCCTTTTCCAGCCGCTCCTTGACCGAAAGCGTGGCCAGCATCTCCTGCTTCTCGGGGATCTTGATGGCGAGATGCGAGGCAACCGTGTCGGCGAGCTTGGAGTAGTCGTCGATCTGGCTGGCAGCACCCACCACTTCGGGCGAGATCTTCTTGTTCAGCTTGCCGTAATTCTCGAAATCGGTGACGACCGAACGCGCCAGCGCCTCAACCTCGACCTCTTCCTCTTCCGGCTCGACCAGCGCCGCGGCGCGGGCCTCGTGGAAATCGGGACGGTCGGTGAACGAGACGATTTTCGCACGCGAGGCGCCCTCGACCAGAACCTTGACGGTGCCGTCGGGCAGCTTGAGCAATTGCAGCACATTGGCGAGCGTGCCGATGTCGAAAATGGCATCGGGCTCGGGATCGTCATCAGCGGCATTCATCTGGGTGGCAAGCAGGATCTGCTTTTCCTGACCCATCACCTCTTCCAGCGCCTTGATCGACTTCTCACGCCCGACGAAGAGCGGAACGATCATGTGCGGGAACACCACGATGTCGCGCAGTGGGAGAACTGCGAAGACGCCGTCGCTGGGTGCCTTGGATACTTTGGCCATTGTCCAACCTTTCATGTCGCGGCCGCTAATTGAGCCAACCGCGAATCTTATATTAACGACCGGGGATCGTTCCGCCTACCACCGTTTGTGACGGGAGTTTTACAGCACAGAAATCGGGCACCTCGGCCTTCTCCAGTTAGTTGGATGCACGACCCCCAAAGATCAAGGGGCGTGTCCAAATCCGCACTCCCAACCCGTCCGCGAGTGACACATTTGCGACGCCAGCCCGTACGCCGCGCAAAACCGCTGTGCGACAGCAAAACGGCGCCTTGCGGCGCCGTTTCAGAATTTCGCTGCGGGCTCATGTCAGGCGCTGACATTGCCCTTCTTTTCCTTCTGCTCGGAGTAGATGTAGAGCGGCCGGGCACTGCCGGTCACCACCTCCTCCGAAATCACCACTTCGCGCACGCCTTCGAGTGCGGGAAGCTCGAACATCGTGTCGAGCAGGATCGCCTCCATGATCGAACGCAGGCCGCGCGCGCCGGTCTTGCGCTCAATAGCGCGCTTGGCGATCGCCGAAAGAGCGTTCTCATGGAAGGTCAGGTCGACATTTTCCATCTCGAACAGCCGCTGATACTGCTTGACCAGCGCGTTCTTCGGCTCGGTCAGGATCTGGATCAGCGCCGGTTCGTCGAGATCTTCCAGCGTCGCCAGGACCGGCAGACGGCCGACAAACTCAGGGATAAGACCGAACTTCAACAGGTCCTCGGGCTCGACCAGGCGGAAAACATCGCCAGTGCGGCGATCCTCCGGCGAAGCGACGACCGCGCCGAAGCCGATCGACGTCTTGCGGCCGCGATCCGAGATGATCTTGTCCAGCCCGGCGAAGGCGCCGCCGCAGATGAACAGGATGTTGGCTGTATCGACCTGCAGGAATTCCTGCTGCGGGTGCTTCCTGCCGCCCTGTGGCGGCACGGAGGCGACGGTGCCTTCCATGATCTTCAAGAGCGCCTGCTGCACACCCTCGCCCGACACGTCGCGGGTGATCGAGGGATTGTCCGACTTGCGCGAAATCTTGTCGATTTCGTCGATGTAGACGATGCCGCGCTGGGCGCGCTCGACATTGTAGTCGGCCGACTGCAACAGCTTCAGGATGATGTTTTCGACGTCCTCGCCGACATAGCCGGCTTCGGTCAGCGTCGTCGCGTCAGCCATGGTGAACGGCACGTCGATGATGCGGGCCAGCGTCTGCGCGAGCAGCGTCTTGCCGCAACCGGTCGGGCCGATCAAAAGGATGTTGGACTTCGCCAGTTCGACATCGTTGTTCTTGCCGGCATGCGCGAGGCGCTTGTAGTGATTGTGGACCGCCACCGACAGCACGCGCTTGGCGTAGGGCTGACCGATGACATAGTCGTCGAGAACCTTGAGGATCTCCTGCGGTGTCGGCACGCCTTCGCGCGACTTCACCATCGAGGTCTTGTTCTCTTCACGGATGATGTCCATGCAGAGCTCGACGCACTCGTCGCAGATGAAGACCGTCGGACCGGCGATCAGCTTGCGCACTTCGTGCTGGCTTTTGCCGCAAAACGAGCAGTAAAGCGTGTTCTTGGAATCGCCGCTGTTGTTGCCGACCTTGCTCATTTTCATGTCCTTTCATGGCCGCCCGCCGATGGTCTGGCTGAAAGGGCGCATACTCTATCTATCGCGGGAATCCGCCGCCGCCAGTGTGTCCCGGCTCCCGCAACGCATTCCGTACGAAACACAAATCAGAAAACGTGGCAATGATTCGCGACAACCCCGCATAAAGCTAAGCCGCCGAAACTCAACATAGCCTTAACGTAGGCAATCCTGTCCCCCGAGGGAACAGCCAATTGTGGCCGAAATGCCGCAAGACGCGCCAAAAGCGCGTGATGGTGCCATCCAACTGCCAACTTGCCTTTATGCCAGCGCCCCTTCGGCCGCCTCGCGCGACGAAATGACCTTGTCGATGAGGCCGAAATCCTTGGCTTCGTCGGCGGTCATGAAATGATCGCGGTCGAGCGTTTTCTCGATCTCTTCATAGCTCTTGCCGGTGTGCTTGACGTAGACCTCGTTGAGGCGACGCTTCAGCTTGATGATATCCAGGGCATGGCGCTCGATGTCGGACGCCTGGCCCTGAAAGCCGCCGGAAGGCTGGTGAACCATGATGCGGGCGTTCGGCGTGGCAAAGCGCATGTCCTTGTGACCGGCAGTCAGGAGCAGCGAACCCATCGAAGCCGCCTGGCCGATGCAGAGCGTCGACACGGCCGGCTTGATGAACTGCATGGTGTCGTAGATCGCCATGCCCGAGGTGACGACGCCGCCCGGCGAATTGATGTAGAGGTTGATTTCCTTCTTCGGATTCTCAGCTTCGAGGAACAAAAGCTGCGCGCAGACCAGCGTCGCCATGCCGTCCTCGACCGGACCGGTGATGAAAATGATGCGCTCCTTGAGGAGGCGCGAGAAAATGTCGTAGGCCCGCTCGCCGCGATTGGTCTGTTCGACCACCATCGGAACGAGGTTCATGTAGGTTTCGACGGGGTTCTTCATCAGGTATCTCTTATCTCGCGGTGGGATTCCGGCGCCGGGAATGCCGGCAGATCGGGCAGAATCGGTTCTGGATCGGTATTCCGTAAATAGGATGCCGGCTCGTCCTTGTGCAAGGCCGACCCCTCCTAGCCATCTGGGTAAGTCGAATCAAGCTTTCTGACCAAGGATTCGCGGCGGCGGATGCTTCCGCGGGTCCGGAGCCGCATCGCCGGCCCCGCAACGTAGCAGTTTCTTAACCGCGTCACTTAACGAAATGCGCCGAAACCGCTTTTTTCCGAGACGGCTTCCTCTACAATTCAACGTTGAACTTATGCATAGAGTTCAACAGGGGGAGTGCCATGCCCGGGAAAACCGCATGCTTCACCATTGCCGGCCTGACCGTGCTCGGCACGATTTCGCAGACGGCGGCCGGCGGCCGCGCCGTCGAATGCTATGAACCCGTCCGCAGTCCGGCCGTCTATGACACGGTCTATGAAGACGTGATGATCAGTCCGCCCGGTCAGCAGGTCGACTATATCGCCCCTATCTTTGGCACGCGCGAGCGCGTCGTGATGACCGTTCCGGCGCAAGTGACCTACCAGATCGTACCGGCCGTCACCCGCACCGTCTACCGTACGGTCCGGGTCGATGGCGGCGGCTATTCCTGGGAATGGCGCGTCATCCATGGCCGCAAGGTGCTGTGCAAGGTATGGCACAAGGCGCGCTACGAACGCGTCGCAGAGACCATCGTGATCCAGCCCGAACGCACGCGGCGCGTCGTCATTCCCGCACAATATGACAGCATCGCCGAGGAGGTGCTGGTGCGGCCGGAACAAAGGCGCGTCATCGATGTCCCCGCCTCCTACCAGACCGTCGCGCGTCGTGTGTTGGTCCGGGAAGGCTCATCCAGTTGGCGGCGGGTGCATATTCCCAGGCATTGCCAGGATTAGCGCGCATGGCGTAACCTGCGTCGCAGCGGATCTCCGTTGGGCTGAGGGCATGCGCGACCTGGAAATTTCCAATCAGGAATTGTCAGACCTTGCCGAAGAAGCCTTGGCGCTTGCCAAAGCTTATTGGGCCTCCCTCGAGGAACGTCGGACGTATCCCACGACCAGCGGCAAACAGACGACGGAACTCTTCTCGCGGCCTTGGCAGGAGAGCGGTCGTGGTCGGGAAGTCTTGCAGGATTTCAAGTCGATAGCGGAGCATGTGCGGCCTTCAACCGGCAGGTTCTTCGGTTATGTCGTCGGCTCCGGCGAACCGATCGGCGCGCTGGGGGAATTGCTGGCTGCGGTGCTCAATCAGAATGTGACGTCGTGGCGCTCGGCACCGGCTGCGACATCGATCGAACGCGCCGTCGTCGAATGGTTGGCGGAGGCTGTCGGTTGCCCCGGATTTACAGGCAGCCTGTGCGGCGGCGGCTCGACGGCGAACCTCATGGCCCTGGCGATGGCGCGGGAAGCGAAGCTGCCAGCCAACGAAACAGGCGTGCGACCGTGCGTGATCTATGCTTCCGAGCAAGTGCACATGTCCATTCCCAAGGCCGTCGCGCTGTTGGGGATCGGTAGAAAAAATCTCCGTTTGATCCCTGTCGACGACAAATTCAGGATGCGGACGGATGCCCTCCAGGCGGCTATTGCCGCCGACCGCGCCATCGGCAACATGCCCATCGCCATCGTGGCCACGGTCGGCACCATCATCTCCGGTGCGATCGATCCCCTTCCCGAAATCGCAGACATTGCCCGTAGGGAAGCGTTGTGGATGCATGTCGATGGGGCCTATGGGGGACTGGCGGCGCTGGCCGTCCCGGAAAAGTTCCAGGGACTGTCTTTGGCGGATTCGCTGTCGCTCGATGCGCACAAATGGCTCTATCAGCCACTCGATTGCGGCTGCCTGCTCAATCGCCACCCAGACATTGCGCGCACGACTTTCTCGCACAGCGACGACTACGTCAGGATATTGAGCGAAGACCCAACGGAAGCATTTGCATTCTTTGAAGAGTCGATCGAACTGTCTCGGCGCTTCCGTGCGCTGAAGCTCTGGATGTCGCTGCAGTATCACGGGCGCCGTGCCTATCGCGAAGCCATCGCGCGCGATCTCTACCATGCCCAGATGCTGGCACAGGCAATCGCTTCACAGCCGGAGCTTGAGCAGCTTGCGCCGGTATCGCTAAGCGCGGTCTGTTTCCGTCACCGCTCTAAGGACAATGAAGCGATCCTGCGCCGTGTGATCGCGCGCGGCCGCGTGTATCTGTCGAATGCAACGATCAACGGTCAATTCGCGCTGCGGGCGTGTTTCGTCAATCACAGGACGACCTTGGATGACGTTCGGGCGATTGTGTCCGAAGTCATTGCCGCCGCAGACGAACTCAATCATTGAACCGCTGCGGATTTGGCCTCGTGTTTCAGGCGACCTCCGCCCGCAGCCATGCCTTCAGACCGGCGATATCCCCATCGCCGACAGCAGCGGCAACGCGCCTGCCGACCGCCGCGCCGAACTTGTAGCCGTGGCCGGAGCATGCCGAGACAACAAGGCATTTGCCCTTTCCATGCGCCATGAATTTTTCGTCTGATGTGAAAGTGTAGGCGCAGGTGACGACCTCGGTCACGCGATACTCCGCGATGCGGGCGATCGGCGGCGAAAACAGGTTGCGGATCGCCTCGCCCTCGCCCGCCACCGGCTGACGGTTCCAGTCGGCGTCGCTGGTCGGCACCCTGTGC
>NZ_RZRW01000241.1:0-8400 GCF_003998745.1 Mesorhizobium sp. M7A.F.Ca.US.014.04.1.1
GCGTCGCCCGGTTTGCGCAATACGCCAGCTATCTGACCGTCAACATCTCCTCGCCCAACACGCCGGGCCTGCGCAACATGCAGGCGCGTGAGCAGCTTGGCGAGCTCTTGTCGCGGGTCATGGCAGCGCGCGCCGCGGCAAGCGCCCAGCCGCCGGTGTTCCTGAAGATCGCGCCGGATCTGGTCGAGGCAGAGCTGGAGGACATCGCCGCCGAAGTCACGGAAAAGCGGGTGGACGGCGTCATCGTCTCCAACACCACCATCTCCCGACCGCCACTGCGCAGCGGCGACACCGCGCGCGAGAGCGGGGGGCTCTCCGGCAAGCCGCTGTTCGAGCGTTCGACCATCGTGCTGGCGAAGATGCGCAAACTGCTCGGGCCGGAGCTTGCCATCGTCGGCGTCGGCGGCGTCGATTCCGCCGATACGGCGCTGGACAAGATCCGTGCGGGTGCCGATCTGGTGCAGCTCTACACCGGCATGATCTATGCCGGGCCTTCGCTGCCAGGCCGTATTCTTTCCGGAATGGCCCGTTTCGTCGAAAAAGAACGGCTGAAGTCGATTTGCGAGTTGCGCGACAGCCGCCTCGACTTCTGGGCGTCCAGGCAACTCTGAACTGCTCTCAGGAGCGCAGGTCGCGGCTGACGGCCCGCTCGCAGATGGTGCAACGAACTCGGGTCAAAGGGTTCCTTCGGAGCTTTCGCCGGGCGTTGGCTGACGGCGCATCAAACAAAAAACCCGCCAGTGCGGCGGGTCATTGGCGCAAATCAGCACCATGGGCAAAAATCTACCACAGCTGAGGTCACCGAGTCAAGAAAAAATTCCTATCGCGAAGCTGCCGCTCAGTGTCCTGGACGGCGCAGGGCCTTCCGGGGGACACCGTCTAAAACGCCGTCCGCACCCTGAGCCGCAGGATCGTCAGCAGGCTGAAGCCTCGCACCAGCAGGAAGACGTGCAGCGCCGCCCAAAGTCCAGTGTTGCCGAAGGCCGGCGCAAGGGTCAGCAGCGCGGCCGCGAAAACCAGGAACGACAGCAGCATCATGTTGCGCATGTCGCGGGACCAGGTCGCGCCGATGAAGACGCCATCCATCTGGAACGCCAGCACACCGCTCAGCGCCGTGAATGCCGCCCATGGCAGGTAGATGTCGGCCACCGAACGGACGTCCTCCGATGTCGTCACGAGAGCGACCAGATTGGCGCCACCAGACAGCATTACCAGCGTCGCGGCTCCCGCCAGCCCGAAACCCCAGAACAGCGTCAGCCGCACGGCCTGGCGGAACGGTGCGGCGGCACGTGCGCCGACGGCACGGCCCGCCAGCTGTTCGGCGGCGGTGGCAAAGCCATCGAGGAAATAGCCGGCGACGAGGAAGAAATTCATCAGCACGGCGTTGGCGGCCAGCGTCACCGTGCCGAACTGCGCGCCCTGGCGGGTGAACAATGCAAAGGCGGCGAGCAGCGAGAACGAACGGATCATGATGTCGCGGTTGAGCGACAGCATGCGCAGGAAGGCGGTCATGTCGAGCAGGCGATGGCGCGGCAAGGGCGGGGCCGCGCGAAACCGGCGGATCACGATGGCCAGGCCGAGCAGCATGGCCAGGAACTCACCGGTGACGGTCGCCCAGGCAACGCCGGCGACGCCCCAGCCAAGTTCCAGCCCAAGCAGGAAGCACAGCGCGATGTTGATGCCGTTCAGCACCAATTGCAGCACCAGTCCAAGCCCGCCCTCGCCCCGCCCCAGCACGTAGCCGAGGATGGCGTAGTTGATCAGCGAAAAGGGGGCTGCAAGCAGCCTGATCCTGATGTAGACGCCCATCGCCTCGCTGGCGCGCGGTTCGGCGCCCATGAATTTTTGCCCGGCGATGGCGACCAGCGGCGCAAGGGCAGCGAGCACGATGCCGGCGATAACCGCGATCAGCACGGCGCGCCAGAACACCGCCTGTTCCTCCAGGGCATCGCCACGCCCGAACGCCTGTGCGACAAGGCCGGTGGTGCCCGAGCGCAGGAAATTGAAAGAGGTGAAGACGACGTCGAAGATCAATGCGCCGGCCGCCAGGCCGCCAAGCAAGGCGGCATCGCCGAACTGGCCGACGACAGCCGTGTCGACCAGGCCGAGCATCGGCGTCGTCAGATAGGCTAGCGTCATCGGCACCGCGATGGCGAGCACGGAGCGGTTGGTGACGACAAATGATCCGGAGTGAATCGGCGATCCCGAGAGGATCGGGGATCCGGCGTCGGCTGGGGTTGCACCTTTGTCCAAGGATTGCTGCCTTGCTGATTGCGGCTTGATGGAACCGTCGATGTGCCCCATTTTCCGGCCACCGCGCAATCACCTATCCCTTGACGGCCAACCGAAATCCCGGTCTGGCGTGAGCCAGCCGGATACGAGTTCATGCCTCTGCAGATCGTCCATCATCCCGACTACGACGCCGGCTTCGCCGTCAACCATCGCTTTCCGATGAGCAAATATCCCCTGCTGATGGAGGCGCTGCGGACACGCGGCCTCGCCGGCCCCGAGGCGCTCAGCACCGCCGAACCGGCGCCGGCTTCATGGCTGGAGCTTGCCCATGCGGCGGACTATGTCGACCAGGTCGTCAACTGCCGCGTGCCCGAAAAGATCGAACGCGAGATCGGTTTTCCGATCGGCCCCCGCGTCTCGCTGCGCGCGCAGCTTGCCACCGGCGGCACGGTGCTGGCGGCGCGGCTGGCCTTGCGCCACGGTATCGCCTGCAACACTGCCGGCGGCAGCCACCATGCGCGGCGCGCGCAAGGCGCGGGCTTCTGCACCTTCAACGATGTCGCCGTCGCCGCATTGGTGCTGCTGGCCGAAGGCGCGGCACGAAACATCCTGGTCGTCGATCTCGACGTGCACCAGGGCGACGGCACGGCGGATATTCTCGCCGATGACCCGCGCGTGTTCACCTTTTCCATGCATGGCGACCGCAACTACCCCGTGCGCAAGATCGCCTCCGACCTCGATGTCGCGCTGCCCGATGGCACGGGTGACGCTGCCTATCTCGAGAGGCTCGCCGCCATCCTGCCGGAGCTGTCCGCCCAGGCGCATTGGGACATCGTGTTCTACAATGCCGGCGTCGACGTCCATGCAGATGACCGGCTTGGCAGGCTGTCGCTGTCGGATGACGGTCTGCGCGCCCGTGACGACATGGTCATCAGCCATTTTCGCGCGCAGGGCGTTCCGGTCTGCGGCGTCATCGGCGGTGGCTATTCCACCGATGTGCCCGCCCTTGCCGCGCGCCACGCCATCCTGTTCGAGGTCGCCGCAGGCTACGCCCGGTAGTTCTTCAAGCATGATCTCGGGACAAACGGTTTCCGTTTGTCCGAGAAAACCGGTTCCCACTTTTCGGGATCATGCTCTACTTCCGGTAGTTGGCAAGCCTGAGCAGGATGAAGGCCGGCACGACGATAGCCGCGCCCAGCAGGATATAGCCGAGGAAGCGGTCGATGGCGTGGAAGCCGAGATTCCACAGGTCCATGAAGAACTTCCGGATGCCGTAGAGCACATCCATCGGCGACCAGCCGAAGGCATTCATGACCAGGCCGACGAGGAAAGACACCACCAGCAGTTTCAGGATCACCTTGAGCGGCGAGTCGCCAAGAAAGCGCGTCAGTGCGGACAAGGCTCGTCTCCCGATTGAGGCACCCAGGCTCGAGGGCGTCGGCCAGACATACGCACTTGGCTTGTCCGCTTCAAGCCGGGAGTTTTGCGGGATGCCAACGGCCTGCACCGCGCGATTGCATGGCAGGCTTGTGCTGCCAAACGGACTAAACCCGCGCCAGACTGTTAAATTTGCGTAAACAACATCGCTTTAATTTATTGAAAACAAAGCGAAAAACCTTCATTTTTCGATTTCCCGCAATGTGCGTGCAATTTTCGCCTGCGAGACGGTCGGCGTCTTTCAGGCGATTGGCCGCGCGGGCGATCTGACCCCCTACCACAACTGGCGAAAGCCAGTCCCAGGACCGCGCAACCATCCCTGAAAGACACCAAATCGGAGCCCGACCGCCTCAACGGTCGAGTTCTTCGGGAAACCTGCGCATCGATTGCCGGATGCGCGCGTGTGTTGGAGTAATGCAGTGTTCTCTCAAGCAAAGATCATCCTGACGGCAAGTGCCCTTGCCATGTACCTCCTGGGGCCGGCGATGGCCGCCGACCTTTCGCCCGCCTACAATGATCCCCCCGCGTTCCAGTGGAGCGGCGCCTATGTCGGCGTGCATGGCGGCACGGCGTTCACCGGGATGCCGAACCCGTTTGCCGGCAGGAATGGTCTCAGCGGCGGCGTTCAGGCCGGCTACAACCAGCAGATGGGTCCAGCGGTTCTCGGTGCCGAGATCGAGGGCTCCTATCTGGGCGGCGCCGAGCACGACGTCCGGGGCGGCAAGATCAAGGAAAAATGGCGCGGTGCCGCCAAGGCCAAGGCCGGCTTGAGCTTCGACCAGACGCTGCTGTTTGGAACCGGCGGCGTCGCCATGACCAAATTCGACAAGGGCGACAAGGTGAACGATATCGACGGATGGAAACTCGGCTATCTGGTCGGCGGCGGCATCGAACAGGGTTTTGCCGGCGGCCTCTCGGCCAAGGTCGAATATGACTATGTGCGCACCCCAGGCGTCGAAACGACGTCCGCCCTGGGCAAATCCAAGGCGACGATCGGCAGCCATGAACTGAAGGCCGGCATCAACTACCGGTTCTAGGGCAGGCCATGGGTTCCGTTGAACCTGTTCTGTATTCTGCTTGAACGACCTTGCGCGGCGCCCGGATGCAACGGGGCCGCGCGATTGCTTTGCCTCCATCCGCACCGTCATCGACGCATGTCGGCAGACCGCATTTGGGTGCCAGGTCCTGCGTAATGCCGATGCAATCTTCACGTCCTAAAGCGCGTCGCATCGAAACGGATCATGCGGCCCGCTTCAGGTTTTGTTTTGTGCATGTCGTTGTCCCAAAACCGGGACCGCTTTTGGGCGACATGCATTCGGTGCCGCGGATGACCTTGATGACGGGAATCGGATATGTCCAAACGCAGCGCAAACCATCTGGTGTGGATCTCCAAGGCGTTCTTCATCGCGATCGTGCTGGTGCTGACGGGATGCGCCTCCGACATCATGAAGAACTACATCGGGCAACCGGTCGAATCGGTCATTCTGGACTACGGGCCGCCGACCGCCGTCGTTGATCTCGGCCGGGGCGAGCGGGCCTATCAGTGGCGGAAAATATCCACCAATGCGGTTTCCGGAAGCTCCAGCGGCGAAGTTCGCCACACAAAACACGGAACCGTCTACGAAGAAACCGAAACGCCTGGCTATATCGAGCGCCAGGAATGCTTCTATACGTTCTATGCCCGCGCCTCGGGCGGCAGATGGTTCATCACCAATTTTCGTCAACCGAAGCTGGAATGCGAATGAATTGCCACAGCGTGCCGGCTGCCTGTGACGGAGAGTGCGCATGCGCATCCTGCTGATCGAGGACGAGCCGGAAATGGCCTCGGTGCTGAAGACCGCGCTCGAGCGCCAGGACATCATCGTCGACCATGCCGCGACACTGGCGGATGCCGAAGCCGTGGCGCGGCTCGGCCACCATGACGCGGTGGTGCTGGACCGCCGGCTGCCGGATGGCGATGGCCTCAGCCTGATCCCGCGCCTGCGGGCCTTGCATCTGGACGTGCCGGTGATCGCGTTGACGGCGCTCAGCGGGCTCGACGATCGCGTGGCGGGGCTCGACGCCGGCGCCGACGACTACATGGTCAAGCCGTTCGCCACGGTGGAACTGGTCGCCAGGCTCAATGCCTTGCACCGGCGTTCGTTCACCACGCGTGCCAATCAGGTGATGGTCGGCCGCCTCACCTATGATTTCCGCCATCGCGAGGCGCTTGTCGAGGACCAGGCGCTGGAACTGCCGCGGCGCGAGCGGCTGGTGCTCGAAACGCTCATCCGCAGGCCGGGGCGGACGATCATGCGCGGGGCGCTGGAAGAAGCCGTCTATGCTCTCGACGACGAGATCGGCTCCAATGCATTGGATGCGCACATTTCGCGGCTGCGTCGCAAGCTCGACGACGTCGCTGCCGGCATCGAGATCAGGGCGATCCGCAACCTCGGTTATCTCTTGCGGGCCGCCTCGTGAAGAAGTCGCGCACGCGATCGCTGCAATGGGTGCTGGTGCGGCGGATGATCCTGTTGCAGGCGGCGACGCTTCTTGTCTTCATCGTGCTGTGCGCGGCCGCGCTGTGGATCGCCGATCCACGGCTTCTTGTCGACAACGAGGCTGCCGTCGCCACCCTCAAGGATGCCGTCGATCGTGACGGCAACGGCAGATTGATCGTCCATGAGACCGATGGATTGCGTTCGTTTCGTAAGGGGTTCCCCAATGTCTGGTACATCATCCGCGACAACAACGGCCAGAGCATCCGCTTCGGCAGCATACCCGACGTCTACACCAGGAATTTTGGCGATCTGCTGGGCCAGGCCGATCACGCCACCATCGGATTTTCCGAAGATGATTTGAGGCCGGAGGCCTACCTCGAAAAAGTTTCGACCAAGGCTGGCACGGTTCAGATCATTGCCGCGACGCGATCGTCGCGGGAAGAGACCGACGGCCTCGAAGTCACCATTTCGGCCACCATCGACGTCGCCAAGAACCCGGACGGCAGCAGGAACTGGGAGAAGGCGCTTCCCGCTCTCGCGGCCATCATCGTCATCCTGCTGCTGCCGATCGTCCTCGTCATGGGAGCCACGACCCTGGTGACGACGCCAGCCGTCGTGCGCCGGTCGTTTGCCGGCCTCGTCGACACCGTCCAGCAGGCCGCGCGCATCGACATCGGCACCCGTGCGATGCAGCTGCCGGTCAAGAATGTGCCGCAGGAGATCGCGCCGCTGGTGCATGCCTTCAACCAGACGCTGGCGCGCCTCGCCCAGGGCTATGACCGGCACAACCGCTTCCTCACCGACGCGGCGCACGAACTGCGCACGCCGATCGCCATCCTGCGCACGCGCGCCGAATTGCTGAAGCAGGAACCGCAAAGCGCGCGCCTGCTGCATGACATCGAGCGCCTGTCGCATCTTGCGCAACAGCTGCTCGACCACCAGCTGCTCGACCGCCCGGCGGACCAGCGCCAGATCATAGACCTCTGCGATCTTGTCGGCCGGGTCGCCGCCGACTTCGCCCCGCTCGCCATCGAAGCAGGCTACGATCTTGCCTTCGAGCCGCCAGCCAACAAGGTCCATGTCGAGATCAACGTGCTGCAGATCGAGCGGGCGCTGGCAAATCTCGTGCGCAATGCCATCGATCATGGCGGCGGTTCCGGCACGATCACCATAGCGATCGATGAAAACGGCGGCGTCGAAATCCGCGACGAAGGCCCAGGCATTCCAGCCGATGAGCACGAGAACGTTTTCGAGCCCTTCTACCGACTGCGGCCGCAATCGCGCGGCGCGGGCCTGGGATTGAACCTTGCCCGGCAGATCGCACTGCTGCACGATGGCTCCATCCGGATATTGGCCGGCTCCTGGCAAGGCGCCCGCATCCGCATGGAGTTGCCGGTTCGGGCGGTGGCCGCGTGCGGCAGAAATGATGGCCGGCCCACGGTTGCGGCCGATCCCGCTGGCTTATCTGTTTTCTAACCAATTGCCGCTATTCCCAATCGGATAGCGGGAGCAAGGCTTTGGTGGAGACGGAGAGAAACACCGCGCGACGCGGCGTCATGCTGTCGGTGGTCATCCCATGCTACAACGAGCTGGATGGCGTGGCCGAACTGCATCGGCGGGTAACGGCCGCATGCCTTGGGCAAGGCCCTTCCTACGAGATCGTCCTTGTCGTCGATGGCGCGACCGACGGTACGCGCGAGGCCATTCTGCAGCTGGCCGAAAAGGACGACCATATCGTCGCCATCGACCTTGCCCGCAATTACGGCCACCAGATCGCGTTGAGCGCCGGGCTCGAATTCTGTCGCGGCCAGCGCATTCTCATTCTCGATGCCGACCTGCAGGATCCGCCTGAACTGCTCGGCGCGATGATGACGAAGATGAACGAAGGCTTCGATGTGGTTTACGGCCAGAGGCTGACGCGCGATGGCGAAAGCTGGTTCAAGCTCGCCTCCGCATCCATGTTCTATCGCTTGCTGCGCCGGATGGTCGACGTCGACATAGCCCCGAATACCGGTGATTTCCGACTGATGAACCGTCGCGCGCTCGACCATCTGAACGCGATGCCAGAACGTTACAGGTTCATTCGCGGCATGGTGAGCTGGATCGGGCTGAGACAGGTGGCTTTCCCCTATGAGCGGCACCGCCGCTTTGCCGGCACCACCCACTATCCGCTGAAGAAAATGCTTCTTCTGGCGGGCGACGCCATGACCAGCTTCTCCATCGTGCCCTTGCGGTTCGCCTCGCTGCTCGG
>NZ_RZRW01000242.1:0-8392 GCF_003998745.1 Mesorhizobium sp. M7A.F.Ca.US.014.04.1.1
TCGTAGCCGCCGCCGATGAGCGGCCGCGCGCTCTGCAGCGTAAGCCCGAGCAAGCCGCCGCTGATGCCGGAAGCCAGTGCGGTGATCACGAAGGCGCCAGCCTTCACGGCCCGCACCGGAACCGCACTAGCCTCGGCGGCGCTGTAATTGCCGCCGGTGGCGAGCGTCCATCTGCCCCAGAAGGAGCGGGACAGGACGAAATGGCCGACAAGGGCGATGACCAGGAAGATCAACACCACGACCGGAATGCCGAACAGCCGGCCCTTGGCGAATTCGGCTGAGGCGGGATTGCTGCCATAGACGATGACCCCGCCGACAGCCGCCTGGACGATGCCCAGTCCGATCGTGCCAACGCCGAGCGTGGCAATGATGGGATTGATGCCGACATATCCGACCAGGCCCCCGTTGAGCAGGCCTATGAGGCCCGCGAGACCCACCGCCAGCAGGAACGCCGGCAGCGGCCCGATCATCGGCTGCAGCCCGAGCGACAGGATGGCGCCGCAGGCGATGGTGGCCGGCACCGACAGGTCGGCCAGGCCGCCGACCACGAGCACGAAGGTCATGCCGACGACGACGATGCCAACGATAGACATCGAGGTCAGGACGTTGAGCAAATTGCCTGACGTGAAGAAGGCGGGGCTGACGAGGGAGCCGTAGAGCATCACGGCGACGATGGCGAAGGCGAGCCCCGCCTTCGACAGGACATCGACAAGCCTGCTGCCACGCGTAAAGCGGTCGTTGCGGTTCACGCCACCGATCTCCATGGCCGCTTCGCTCAAGCCATCTCCTCCCCGGTGGCCAGCGCCATGATGCGCTCCTCGCTCAATTCGCTGCGCAAGAGAGGCTCGGAGGCATAGCCATCGCGCATCACCACCACGCGGTCGCAGACTCCGAGGATTTCGGGCAGTTCCGACGAGATCATCACGACCGCCATGCCGCCGGCGACGAGTTGGCCGATGATGTGGTGGATCTCGGCCTTGGCGCCGACGTCGACGCCCCGCGTCGGCTCGTCGAGGATCAAGGCCGAAGGTTTGGCGGCAAGCCATTTGGCGATGACCGCCTTCTGCTGGTTGCCGCCCGACAGAAGGCTGATGCGCCGTTCGCCGTCGGGCGGTGAAATCGAAAACTGCTTGACCGAATCCCGGGCAAGCGCGCGATCGGCGCTGCGGCTGATGCGTCCGAAACGGGTCAGGCGGCGCAGGATGGGCAGGCTGATGTTTTCCCGGACCGACATTCCAGGCACGACGCCATCGCCCTTGCGATCTTCCGGAACATAGGCAATGCCTGCCCTGACCGCCTGGGATGGCGAGTTGATCGAGACCTCGCGTCCGTTGACGCTGACCGTGCCCTCGACAAGCCGCGACAGGCCGAAGATTGCGCGGGCAACCTCGGTGCGGCCAGCGCCCACCAAGCCGGTCAAGCCCAGTATCTCGCCGGCGCGCACTTCGAAGCTGACATCGCGGAAGCGCTGTCCGTCGCTGATATGCTCCACGCGCAACACGGACTTGCCGATCGCGGCCGGACTTTTCGGGAAGACATTGCTAACTTCGCGACCGACCATCAGCCTGATCATATCGGCAGCCTTTATGCCCTTGATCGGACGCGTCTCGATCATTGAGCCATCGCGCAGCACCGTCACCTCATCGGCGATTTCGAGCACCTCCTTCAGCCGATGGCTGATGTAGACGATGGCGATGCCGTCATCGCGCATCTTGCGCAGGATCCGGAACAGCGCCGCCGTCTCATGCTCGCTGAGGCTGGATGTCGGCTCGTCCAGCACGATGATCCTCGGCTGCGCCGCATAGGCCTTGGCGATCTCGACGAGCTGCTGCTGGCTGATAGAAAGGTTGCCGAGCCGTTCACGCGGATTAATGGCCGCTCCGAGCTCGTCGAGGACGGCAGCCGCCGCCCTGACCATCTCGCGCTTGCGCAGAAAGGTCCATTTGCCGGGCATGCGGCCGAGATAGACGTTCTCGGCGACGGTCAGGTGGGGGACCAGATTGATTTCCTGGTGCACCATGCGGATGCCGAGCGCCTGGGCGTCGGCGGGCCGGCGCATGCGCACCTCGGCGTCACCGACTTTGATCGTGCCGCTGGTGGGCGCGTAGGATCCGTTGAGGATCTTCATGAGCGTCGATTTGCCGGCGCCGTTCTCACCCACGACCGCATGAACGGTGCCGAATTTCACGGCAAAATTGACGTTGGACAGAGCCTTCACGCCTGGAAAGTTCTTGCTGATGCCTCGCATATCCAAGGCGCAATCGGCGGCGACGGTCATATCTGGCTAGGTTCCTCCTGGCGGCCGGCCGGTGCGCTACATCGGCCTTCGATATGTTAGTATAATAGCGCTGCAAACGCAGTTCGGGCTTCTTCGAACAAGCTTGAATGGCCTGCGCTGTTGAAGATCCAAGCCTCAGTCCCGGACTGAATTTTCCATCGTTCATCCTCACTATTGCACTAATATAACAGTTCTGGCAAGCTGGATTCCGGCGGGTCGTCATGACGTCGTGCGTCACCGACCCCCACGCTTGTATTGGATGCGTTCCAATTGACATTCTAGTATTATCTGGCCATTTCTGGTGAACGAAGACACGGATTTGCAATGGACCTGGATCCTTCGACGCTCAATCGGGCTCTTCCGCTCCGCGATCAGATCTACCACAAGATCCGCAACCTGATCGTCGTCGGGCAGTTGAAGCCGGGAGAGGTCATCAACGAGGTCGCCATCGCGGAGGCCCTGGGGGTGTCTCGCACCCCCGTTCGCGAAGCGGTCAAGCGCATCAGCGACGAGGGCCTGGTCAAGATCCTGGCGCAGACCGGCACCTATGTTGCTCCGATCAGCCGGGCCGACCTGGAAGAAGCCTATGTCATCCGGCGGGCACTGGAGATGGAAAGCGCCCGACGCGCGGCCGCCAAGTTCACAGCGGCAGCCAGCGAATTGCTGGAAGACAACATGGCGGCGCACCGGCTTGCCATATCCCGCGGCAGATATGCCACCGCGATACAACTCGACGATGTCTTCCACCGCACCATAGCCGAGATCTGCGGCCTGCCGATGATCTGGAGAGCCGTCGACATCTCGAAGGCACAGATGGATCGCGGGCGCTATCTCGCTATCCCAAGACCGGGTTATGGCGAACAGACGATCGAGCAGCACGAGGCCATTTTCGACGCGCTGAAGCGCCACGACGCCGAGGGTGCGGCACGGGCCATGGAACATCATCTCGAGACGTCGTTCCGCAACACGCTCGAAGTCGCCGCCGACCTTCTCGGCTGAAGCCCCGCGAGCAACCAGCATGCAAAGAATGGGACTTTGTATCGGCGTGAAAGCCGAGGCGATCGCGGACTACAAGCGCGTCCACGCCGCCGTCTGGCCCGAAGTGCTCGACGTCATCAGCCGCGCCAACATCCGCAACTATTCGATCTTCCTGCGCGAACCGGAGAACCTTCTGTTCGCCTGCTGGGAGTATCACGGCAGCGACTTCGCCAGGGATGCAGCGCGGATGAGCGAGTCGCCGGCCATGCGCAAATGGTGGGAACTGTGCGACCCCATGCAGACGCCGCTGCCGACGCGCGCCGACGGCGAATGGTGGGCGGCCATGGGAGAGGTCTTCCATCTCGATTGACCGGAACGTTATCGGGCAGTCGCTTCCCGGATATGCCCCAACGACGTGGCGACCGGTCCGTCTTTCATGACGACCTCATCCAGTCTCCGGCCTTGACCTCCTTGACCTCTGACATTCTATTATATTAGTATTCCAAATCATTTCTTGTCTCTCGACCTCCTGTCGCGGAGAACTTTTTCAGAGTATGGGGTCATGGCGCGGTTCATCAAGCTTTCGGGGGCCGACAACATTCTTCTGGCGGTCGATCCGTTGAAGATCGGCGAAAAAGCCGGTGACGTGGCTGCCAGGGCACGCATACCGCGCGGGCACAAAATGGCCTTGCGCGACATCGGCTCGGACCAGCCGATCGTGAAATACGGCCAGACCATCGGTTTTGCGCGGGAACCAATCGTCGCCGGCGACTGGGTTCACGAGCACAATGTGTATCTGCGAAATTTCGAACGCGACTACGTCTTCGGCACGAATACCAGGCAAACCGAGATCGTTGCCGAGGCCGAGCGCGCTACTTTCATGGGTTACCGCCGGCCGAGCGGCAAGGTGGGCACGCGCAACTTCATTGCCGTCCTGACCTCGGTGAACTGCTCTGCCAGCGTCGCCCGGTTCATCACCGACGAGGTCAACCGGTCTGGCATCCTGCGCGACTATCCCAATGTCGACGGTATCATCGCACTCGTCCACGGCACTGGCTGCGGCATCGACACCAAGGGTCCCGCTTACGACCTGTTGAAAAGGACGCAATGGGGCTTTGCCACGAACCCCAATATCGGCGGCGTGCTGATGGTCGGACTCGGCTGCGAAGCGTTCCAGATCCCACGCTGGATGCAGTCGTACAACATCAAGGAGAGCACGATTTTCCGCACGATGACCATCCAGGAAACCGGCGGTACGCGAAAGACGGTCGAGGCTGGCGTGAAGGCGATCGTCGACATGCTGCCTACGGTGAACGCCGCCGAAAGGACGCCGCAACCAGCCTCCGAACTGGTGCTAGCACTGCAATGCGGCGGATCGGACGGTTACTCCGGCATCAGCGCCAATCCGGCACTAGGTGCTGCGGTGGACCTGCTTGTCGGGCAAGGCGGTACGGCGGTGCTCTCGGAGACGCCCGAGATCTATGGCGCCGAACATCTTCTCGCCTTGCGCGCCGAGAGCCGCGCGGTGGGCGAAAAGCTGATCGAACGCATCCGCTGGTGGGAGGATTATACCGCCAGGCACGACATGGAGATGAACAACAACCCTTCGCCCGGCAACAAGCTGGGTGGGTTGACGACCATCCTGGAGAAATCGCTCGGCGCTTCCGCCAAGGGCGGCACCACCAATCTGCGGGCGGTGCTGGAATATGCCGAGCCGATCAACGAGCGCGGCCTCGTCTTCATGGATACGCCCGGCTACGACCCGGTCTCGGCCACCGGGCAGGTCGCCGGCGGCGCCAACATATTGTGCTTCACCACCGGCCGCGGTTCGGCCTTCGGCTGCAAGCCGACGCCCTCGATCAAGCTTGCCTCCAACAGCTTCATCTTCGAGCAGATGCGCGAGGACATGGATATCAATTGCGGAGACATACTGGACGGCGTCTCGCTGGCCGAGAAGGGCGAGGAGATCTTTGCCGAGATCCTGCGCGTCGCTTCCGGCGGGCGCACCAGGTCGGAAGCGCTCGGCTATGGCGACAACGAGTTCGTGCCATGGAGCCTTGGCGCGACCATGTAGCGATCGCCGGCCTGCACAGGCCGGCCTTTATCCCGGAAGTAGCTCAAACGGAAAGAACCGCTCGACATGAACAGGATCGATCTTGACGGCCAGCACGCTGTGGTCACCGGTGGCGCCCAAGGCCTCGGCTTCGCGATGGCCAGGCGTTTCGTCGCTTCCGGCGCGACGGTCAGCTTGTGGGATCTCGATGAGGCCCGCCTCGAAACCGCCAAGAAGGAACTCGGCAACGCTGCCACGACAGAGATCGTGGACGTCGCCGATTGGACGTCGGTGGACGCGGCGCGCGCCAGGACCGAAGATCTGGCCGGCAAGATTTCCATTCTGGTCAATTCCGCCGGAATTGCCGGCCCTGCCGCCCCGCTCGACGTCTACGACATCGAGACGTGGAAGAAGGTCATCGACGTCAACGTAAACGGTACGTTCTACGTCAATCGCGCCGTGGTTCCCGGAATGAAGGAGCGCAATTACGGACGGATCGTCAACATCGCTTCGGTCGCCGGCAAGGAGGGCAACCCCAACGCCTCCGCCTATTCAGCCTCGAAGGCGGCGGTCATCGGCTTGACCAAGTCGCTCGGCAAGGAACTGGCGCAGTACGACATCGCCGTGAACTGCATCTCGCCGGCCACGGCACAGACGCGCATCCTCGAACAGCTGACGCCGGAGCACATCGAATATATGCGCTCGCGCATTCCGCGCGGCCGCCTGCTGGAGGTCGACGAAGCCGCGGCGATGGTCGCCTGGCTCGTCTCCAAGGAGAACAGTTTCACGACCGCCTCCACGTTCGACCTGTCGGGTGGGCGGACGACCTATTGAAGGGCAGTTGCCGTTCAGCCAGGCAACCGACCGAGGCCAGCCGCAAAGCGCGCCACCATCGCCACGCCGGTCTCGTTGGGCCGCATCGCCGGAGCCCGGTCGTGTATCGGGATGCCTGCGCGGGCGCCGAACAGCCGCTTGCCGTAGCAGATCAGGTTCTCGATGCCCTGCATGACGAAGACCGCTGCCGGCAGCATTCTTGCGTACTCGGCCTCGGCCGTCGCTTCGTCACCGATCCGAAACGCATTGTAGGCGCGCACGGCGAGGTCGATGCCATCAGGCGCCAGGATCATGCCGCGGCAACCGATGCGGAAATTGTCGATCAGTTCAAGGCCGCCGCGTCCGTTGAAAACGGGTATCCGGCCTTCGGTGCGTTCGATCAATCCGGCAATGTCGGTGACAGGGCCTTCGCCCTTGATCAGCCTTATGTTGGGATGAAGCGTGACAAGTTCGCGGATCTCGTCCGATGACAGGCCGCGCCCGAAAAACGCCGGCGCGTTCTGGATCGCCACCGGCAGGTCGGTTGCCTCGGCGACGCGGCCGAAGAACCTGGTGTATTCCAGCGCACCATAGGATCCGACCGGCGGCGGCTGCAGGATCACCCAATCCGCTCCCACGCTTTCAGCATGGCGAAGCTGTGCCACCTGCTCAGCCACCGAAGCGCCGAAGATGGTGAAGGCAAGCGGCACTTTTCCAGCCGTATCTTCCGCCGTCCAGTCCATGATCGTCCGGCGCTCGGCCTCGGTCAGCTTGGCGACTTCCGTCGCCAGGCCGAGCGCCGCCATGCCGTGCACGCCCGTCGCCAGGCAGATCTCGACCTGCCGACGCATCGCCGCGCGGTCCAGTTGTTCGTTCGCGTCAAAGAGCGCGTAGAGAATGGCGTGAATGGCGTGGAAATCGTCAGGCCGGAAATTGGGCATGCTGGTCGGCCTCAATGGCTTTCGCGTGGAATGGCGTGGCCACGGCATCCGACGAGAAAGTCGAGATCGGCGCCGCGGTCCGCCTGCAGGACACGGTCGACATAGAGGCCCTGATAGCCGCCGCGCATCGCCGGGACGGGCGGTAGCCAGGATTCACGACGCCGCGCCAGCTCCTGTGCCGACACGTCGAGATGCAGCTTCCTTGCTTCGACGTCGAGCTCGATGAAGTCGCCGCTCCTGACCAGCGCCAGCGGGCCGCCGATGGCGGCTTCGGGTGCGGCATGCAGCACGACGGTGCCGAAGGCGGTGCCGGACATGCGGGCATCGGAGATGCGGATCATGTCGCGGACACCCTGCTTCAGCAGCTTCCGGGGCAGCGCCATGTTGCCGACCTCGGCCATCCCCGGATAGCCCTTGGGGCCGCAATTCTTCAGCACCATGATCGACGCTTCGTCGACGTCGAGCGCGGGATCGTCGACGCGCGCCTTGTAGTCGTCGATGTCCTCGAAGACGACGGCGCGGCCGCGATGCTTCATCAGGGCCGGTGACGCGGCTGACGGCTTGATGATGGCGCCGTCGGGCGCCAGATTGCCACGCAGCACCGCGATACCGCCATTGGGAGTAAGCGCCTTGTCGCGCGGGCGGATCACCTCGGGATTGTAGTTTTTAGCGTCACGGATGTTGTCGCGCACGGTCTTGCCGGTGACGGTCAGCACGTCGAGATCGAGCAGATCGCCGATCTCCTTCATGACCGCCGGAATGCCGCCTGCGTAGCAGAAGTCCTCCATCAGGAAGCGGCCTGACGGCATCAGGTCGAGGATGGTCGGTACATCGCGGCCATATCGATCCCAATCGTCCAGTGTCAGTTCGGTGCCGACGCGGCCGGCAATCGCCAGCAGATGCACGACCGCATTGGTCGAGCCGCCGATGGCACCATTGACACGGATGGCGTTGGCGAAAGCTTCTTTCTTGAGGATGGCGGACGGGCGGAGATTCTCATTGACCATCTCGACGATGCGCCGCCCCGTCATGCGGGCGATGCGGCTGCGGCGCGCGTCGACCGCCGGATAGGCAGCGTTGCCCGGCAGCGCCAGGCCGAGCGCTTCGACCATCGAGGCCATGGTCGAGGCCGTGCCCATGGTCATGCAATGACCCGGCGAGCGTGACATGGCACTCTCGGCATTAGCGAAATCCTGCTCGCTCATCACGCCGGCGCGGACATCCTCGGAGAATTTCCAGACATCGGTGCCGGAACCTATCTCGCGGCCCTGGAAACGGCCATTGAGCATCGGCCCGCCGGAAATGACGATCGACGGCAGGTCGCAGGAG
>NZ_RZRW01000243.1:0-8378 GCF_003998745.1 Mesorhizobium sp. M7A.F.Ca.US.014.04.1.1
GCGGTGACGTCGCCCATCTCATGCGCGATGACAGCTGCAAGCTCGGCCGAATCATTGGCCAGCGCCAGGAGGCCGCGCGTGATGTAGAGATAGCCGCCCGGCAGCGCGAAGGCATTGACATTGGGCGAATTCAAAATGGTGATGCGATAGGTCTGTGTCGGGTTGGCGGACACCACCGTCAAACTACCGACCACCTTGGCGACCATGCGCTCGAGCTTGGGATCGGAATATTCGCCGCCATAGGTCGCCAGGATGCGCGGATGCTGCGCCCTGGCCAATTCGGCGAGCTTGTTGTTGGCGCCGACATTGTCCACCGTGATCGGCTTGTCGGAAGGCTGGAAGCCGGATTCCTGAACCTCCGGCGGCGTGAACATCTGGCAGCTTGCCAACGCCACGGCAAAGCCGGCCAGCGCGAGAAAGCGCGCCAGCGGTTTCATTCCCAATGTGTTAGCGCCGATCGCCAGAACGGCTTCCTTTCGGGTCCCGGCACATGACATTGAAAATCGGGGACGATCTTCAGAATGTTCACGTGCCATATCTCAAACTGCTGCAGTATCCGCGGCCCATCCCAGGGGCGGGCGCCGGATACTGCAGGCAAATCACGGCCTGTGCCGGACCGGTAGGGCGGACCTAGCCACACTCCCCCGGTCATGGCAAGCAAACGCCACATCGCCTGGAGCCGGTTTGACCGTAAATTATGTCCGCTTCCGGGCAACATCGCGTGATGTGGAATATCCGGCACCCGCGCCGATATAGCGCCGGAACGCCTCCGGACCAGCCCCGGCGAAGAAATCATCAGCCTTGCCGGTGGCGGCGACCAACCCATTGTCGACAAACACCATATGCTCGCCGATGCGGCGTGCATCCTCCGGCTGGTGGGTGACGAACAGCACTGTCATGGCGCGTTCGGCATGAACGGCGGCAACCAGATCCAGCATCTCGTCGCGTAAAGCCGGTCCGAGCGAAGCGAAGGGCTCGTCGAGCAGCAACACCGGTCGGTCGCGCACCAGCACGCGGGCCAGGGCGACGCGCTGGCGTTCGCCCCCGGAGAGCTCGCGCGGCAGGCGTTTCTCCTTGCCCGCAAGACCGGTGCGCGCAAGCGCCTCGGCGACCGCAGCGCGGTCCGCCTCGGTCAGCCGCAGGGATGGCGAGCGGCCGAGCCCGACATTCTGCTCGACGGAAAGATGCGCGAAGAGATTGTTCTCCTGGAACACCATCGACACCGGCCGCGCCGAGGCCGGCTCGGCGCTGACATCGACACCGCCGACCAGCACGCGGCCCGACCGTGGGGTCTCGAAGCCGGCGACCAGATTGAGCAGTGTCGACTTGCCCGAACCGCTCGGCCCCATGATGGCGGTGATCGTCGCCGCGGCAAACTCGACATCGAAAACAAGCGGCGCCTCGCCATAGCTGCCATAGCTGAACGACACTTTGTCCAGCCGCACCGGCGCGCCCTTCGCGAGCCCGTTGGCCGCCTTTTCACGCATCACGGACCTCCTCCCTTCCCAGCCAGTGCGCCGCCACGATCAACGCGAGACAGACGAGGCCGAGCAGCAGTGCGAGGCCGGCGGCATCCTCGGTGCGGTAGCTGCCCATCCGAGCCAGAAGAAGGTAGGGCAATGTCTGCACGGAATCACTGCCGAACAAGGCAATGACACCGAGATCGCCGAGCGACAGCGCCATGGCGAAAGCGAAGGCCGTGGCGAGCGGTCGCCGCAGCGACGGCCAGTCGACCAGCATCAGCCGGTTCCAGCCCGCAATGCCGAGCTGTGCACAGAGCCGTTCGTGACGCTCGCTCGCTGCATCATAGGCGGGACGCACGGCGCGGAGCGCAAACGGCATCGCCATCACCGCGTTGACGGTGACGACCATGACCGGAGCGATGGCGAAGACATCGCCGACATGGCGCAACAACAGGAACCAGCCGGCGCCGACGACGATCGGCGGCACGACCAGGACAAAACCGGCGCCTGTATCGGTGGCGTGTTCGAGCAGTGTCTTTGCGCCGGCACGGCGGTTCAGCGCCAGTGCCCGCCGCGCCATGGTCAGCGCCAGCGACAGCATCACCGAAAGCAGCGCCGACAGGAAGGCGAGCGCCGCACTGGTCAGCGTTGCCTGCCGGACAGTGGCCTCGCCGGCCAAGCGGGCGAGATCGGCACTCAATCCGGCCATCACGGTTGCCGCCATCGGCCCGACAACGAACAGCAGCGCCAGGACGATGAGTAGCGCGTTCAACCAGGTCTCGCTCCGATTGACCGAGAGATAGCGGCGTTGCGCGACCGGCAAATTGGTGTCGCCGACCACATTGGCGCCTAGCCGCGTCAGTGCCAGCACCACGATAAAGGTCAAGGCGATCTGCAGCAGCGTCAGTGCAACGGCCCGTGCGGGATCGAAATCGAAGCGCAGCGCCTGGTAGATGCCGACCTCAAGCGTCGTCGCGGCCGGCCCGCCGCCGAGCGTCAGCACGATCGTGAAGGATGTGATGCAGAGCATGAACACAAGCCCGGCGACGCCGGGCAGTGCGGCGCGCAGCGTTGGCCATTCGATCAGCCGGAACGCCGGCCGGGCCGCCATGCCGAGTTGGCTCGCCAGCCGCCATTGGTCGGCCGGTATGGTCTGCAGCGCCTCGAGGAACAGCCGCGTCGCCAGCGGCAGGTTGAAGAAGACATGGGCGACGAGAATGCCGGACAGGCCATAGATGCCCGGCCAGCTTCCGCCGCCGATAACGGCAAGCACGCCGGCGAAGTAGCCGGCACGGCCATAAAGCGCCAGGATGCCGAGCGCTGCAACGATGGCCGGCAGCGCCAACGGCACGGCGAAGATCTGCAGGATGAAGGCGCGGCCGAAGAAACGTGGATGCCGCGACAGAGCGCGCGCCACAAACAGCCCCGGGATGACCGAAAGCAGCGTCGACAGGACCGCTTGCCAGAGCGTGAAGCGAATGACGCGAAGCAGATAGGGATCGAAGGCTGCCCAGGCGCCCGAGAAATCATGGGCGCCCTCGAAAAGCAGGCCGGCAAACGCGCCGCCGATCAGCAGCGCGATTGCAGCGAGCGCGACAATGCCGGCACTGACGCGGGAATCCGTGGAATGCGCCGGCGCCATCGCGCTGCCTATTTGCTCATCGCCGCCAGCCATTCATCGACCCAGGCCTTGCGGTTGGCGGCGACCTCTTGCGGGCTGAACAGCAAGGTCTTCGTCGGCTTGACCAGTTTGTCGAAGGCCGGATTGAGCGGCTTGTCGGTCTTGCCTGCCGGGAACATCCAGTTGGTCTCGGGGATGGCATCCTGGAATTTCGGCCCGGTCATGAAGGCCATGAACTTGGCCGCCAGCGGATTCTTGGCTCCTGTCGTGGTGATGCCCGCCACCTCGATCTGCAGATACTCGCCCTCCTCGAAGGAGGCCGCCTGGTAGCGCTCCGTGTTCTCGGCGACCATGTGGTAGGCTGGCGACGTCGTGTAGGACAGCACCATCGGCGCCTCGCCCTTGGTGAACAGCCCATAGGCCTCGCTCCAGCCCGGCGTCACGGTCAGCACCTTGGCCTTGAGCTTGGCCCAGGCCTCGGGTGCCTTGTCGCCATAGACCGACTTGACCCAAAGAAGCAGGCCGAGGCCTGGCGTCGAGGTGCGCGGATCCTGGATGACGATCTTGTCGTTGGCACTGCCTTCGATCAGCTCCTTCAGGCTCTTCGGCGGCGTCTTCATCTTCTGCGTGTCGTAGACGACAGCGAAATAGCCGTAGTCGAAGGGGACAAACGTGTCGTCGCTCCAGCCGCCCGGCACACTGACATCCGTCACCGCGCCATGCGGCGCGAACAAGCCTGACGCCTTGGCATCGGCGGTGAGATTGGTATCCAGGCCAAGCACGATATCGGCCTTGGTCGATGTGCCTTCCAATCTGACGCGGTTGAGCAGCGCGACGCCATCGGCGACCGAGACGAAGTCGACGTCGCAGCCGCATTCGGCCTCGAACTCCTTCTTCACCACGGGACCCGGACCCCAGTCGGCGGTGAAACTCTCATAGGTGTAGACGGTGAGCTTGTCCTTGGCCAAGGCGGGCCCGGACAAGGCCACGACCGTTGCTGAAACAAGAGCGTATAAAAGCGTGCGCATCGGCGCCTCCTTCGTTTGAATTGAAAGGAATTGAGGCGTCGGACTGTCCGAAACGTCTAATCCCTCCGCCGGTACAAACCGGATCAGGTTCAGCGGGTTGGCGAGACTGCCTCTCAGCCGGTCCGCGAAGATCGCGTCCGGCACCCCGTTAGAGCGTTTCGACACATAGGCCGGGCCGATCCGCCATGCAAGCGGGAGTTTGCCGCCTTCCGTTTCCCGTGCCGGGCTGGTAAGGGCCACACGATATGAGCACATTCACCATCCTGCTTGGCGGCGATCTCATCCGTACGCCACGGCTCGACCGTCAGGTCAAAGGCTCCCGCGTCATCGCCGCCGACGCCGGCATCGGTCATGCGCGGTTGCTGGGTCTCGTGCCGGAGCTGTGGGTGGGTGATTTCGATTCGGTGCCGGCCAACCTGCCGGACGATCTCGCTTCCGTGCCGCGCCGGACCTTCCCGGCGGAAAAGGACCAGACCGATGGCGAACTTGCCGTCGCCGCGGCACTGGAGCGCGGCGCGACCCGCCTGGTGCTGGCCGGCGCCTTTGGCGGCAAGCGCGCCGACCACGCTTTTCTGCATCTGTCGCTCGCCCTGCGGCTGGCGGAGGCGGGAACGGACGTGCTTTTGACCAGCGGCGCTCAGGAAGGCATCCCCCTGCTGCGCGGAACGGCCGGCTTCGACTATGCCGACGGCACGCTGTTTTCGGTGCTCGGCTTTTCCGAGCTCGACGGCCTGACCGTCACCGGCGCCAAATGGCCGCTCGCTCACGTCAAGGTGGCGTTCGGTTCGTCGCTGACCATTTCCAACGAGGTCAAGTCCGACAAGACCGGGGGCCGCCTCGAAATCGCGCTCGGCCATGGCCGCGCGATGCTGCTCGCTCATCCCTATCCCTTACCTGAAAGCTGACATGGCCCCGCCCCTTCTCAACCTTGATGGGATAAAACTGACCTTCGGCGGCACGCCGCTGCTCGATGGCGCCGCCTTGACGGCTTCGGCCGGCGACAAGATCGCACTGGTCGGCCGCAACGGGTCCGGCAAGTCGACCCTGCTGAAGATCGCCGCCGGCCTGATCGAGCCGCAGGACGGCGAAGTGTTCCGCCAGCCTTCGGCGACCGTCCGCTATTTGCCGCAGATGCCCGACATGGAAGGTTTTGCCACTGTCCGCGCCTATGTCGAGGCCGGGCTTGGCCCCGCCGACGATCCCTACCGCGCCAGCTATCTGATGGAGCATCTCGGCCTGTCGGGTGAGGAACGTCCGAACGACCTGTCGGGCGGCGAGGCGAGGCGCGCCGCCCTTGCCCGCGTCATGGCGCCGGAGCCCGATATCCTGCTGCTCGATGAGCCGACCAACCATCTCGACCTCTCGGTCATCGAATGGCTGGAAGAAGAACTCATCCGCACCTCCTCGGCGCTGATCGTCATCTCGCACGACCGCCGCTTCCTCGAACGCGTGTCGCGCGCCACGGTCTGGCTCGATCGCGGCCAGACCCGCAGGCTGGACAAGGGCTTCGGCCATTTCGAGGAATGGCGCGACCTGGTTCTGGAGGAAGAAGAACGCGAGCAGCACAAGCTCGGTCGCCAGATCGTTCGCGAAGAGCATTGGCTGCGCTACGGCGTGACGGCGCGGCGCAAGCGCAACATGCGCCGGCTCGGCGAGTTGCAGACCATGCGTCAGCGTTTTCGCGGTCATCGCGGGGCCGAAGGGTCGGCGATCATGGTGGCGAGCGACGCCACCGAGTCCGGCAAGCTGGTGATCGAGGCGAAAAACATCGAAAAGAGCTTTGGCGATCTCGCCGTGGTCAAGGCGTTTTCGACCCGCATCCAGCGTGGCGATCGCGTTGGCCTGGTCGGGCCGAACGGCGCCGGCAAGACCACGCTCTTGAAAATGCTGACCGGCGAGATGAAGCCGGACGCCGGCTCGGTGCGGCTCGGCACCAATCTGGAGATCGCCACGCTCGACCAGAAGCGCGAGGCGGTCGACCCGCAGGAGACGCTGGCACAATATCTCACCGATGGGCGCGGCGAAAACCTCGTCATCAATGGCGAGCAGCGCCACGTGGTCTCCTACATGAAGGATTTCCTGTTCAAGCCCGAGCAGGCGCGCACGCCGGTGCGCGAGTTGTCCGGCGGCGAGCGGGCGCGGCTCTTGCTGGCGCGCGTGCTGGCGCGGCCCGCAAACCTTCTGGTGCTCGATGAGCCGACCAACGATCTCGACATGGAGACGCTGGAACTGCTGCAGGAACTGGTCGCCGGTTTCGCCGGCACCGTCATCCTGGTCAGCCACGACCGCGATTTCCTCGACCGCACCGTGACCAGCCTGATCGCGCCGGATGGTGAGGGCCGCTGGATCGAATATGCCGGCGGCTACTCCGACATGCTGGCGCAGCGCGGCGGCACGAAGCTGGACGACCGCAAGGCGCGGGCGAGAGCCGAAAATGGCGAGGCGCCCGCGTCAGGCAAGAGCGAAGCCGCCGCGCCAAAAGGGCCGGCGAAGAAACTGTCGTTCAAGCAGAAATTCGCACTGGAATCCCTGCCGAAGAAAATCGAAGCTGTGATGGCCTCGATCTCGAGGCTGGAGAACAACATCGCCGATCCGGCCTATTACGAGCGCGATCCGGCCTCGTTCCAGAAAACCATCGCCGCCCTCGACAAGGAGCGCGCGACGCTGGCCGCGCTCGAGGAAGAATGGCTGGAACTGGAGATGTTGCGCGAGGAGATGGAGGGGTGAGGAGTGTTTCGGCCGTAGGCCGATCAATCGACGACGATTTGTCGATTGAAGCGACGAACGCCCGGAGCCATAGCGAAGGGGCCGAGCGCCCCTACCTGCAGCTAGAACCGCCTGATTGCCTCCATACAGAAATGCGCATATATTATGCGCATGTTGCGGAGGCTATTATGCGCAAAATTGCCTTGAGTGCGACCCGTCAGCCAGCAAATCTGTCGATCGATTCGAACCTCATGAGGGAAGCCAAGGGACTTGACGTGAATGTCTCGCGCGCTGCGGAGGCCGGCATCGCGGAGGCGGTGGCTGCCGAAAAAACGCGACTGTGGAAGCTTGAGAACCGCGCCACGATGGACGCGTGGAACGACTATATCGAGAAACATGGCATCCCGCTGGAAGAGTACCGGCAGTTCTGATGCCCCGCTATGATGTCTTCGCCGGTCGCATCGAAGGCAGCTATGTGCTCGACGTTCAGTCAGAGCTGCTCGACAATTTCAAGACGCGGGTGGTCGTGCCGCTTCTGCCGGTCGCAATGGTGCCACCGCCGATGCGAAAGCTTCATCCGATTTTTGAGATCAACGGTCGAAAGCTCGTTATGGCAACACACCTGGTTGCCACCGTTTCTGCCAGCGAATTGGGCGAAAGTCGGCTGAACCTGATCAAGCACCACGACGACATCGTCGCTGCGCTCGACATGCTGTTCCAGGGCTTCTGAACGGCGGCTACAGCGTCTCAGCCTGCCGTCTTGGCCTGCCAGGCCTTGATTGCCTCGTCGAACACCTTCTCTCCGGGAATGCCCTTTTCCATGGTCAGCAACGCCCGCCGTCCGGTCTTGTAGACCACCGGCACGTCGATCCAGTCCTGGCCGCGCAACAAGGTCATGTTGGCGTCTTCGTCGGCCTTGGTGTCGTTGAGCGCGACGAGGAAGAAGCCGTCGGCAATCTTGGCCGGAATGCCGATCAGCGGGCTGCCGGCATCCTGCTCCGAAGCCTTCATGGCAACGCGCAGGATGTTGTCGACACCGCCGCCCTCGAAGCCGTCGGGCGTCAGGAAGATCATCTCGATGATATGGCTGGCCGGCAGCGTCTGGTCGGTGTTGCGGCGGATGGTCATGCGCAACTGGATGTCCTTGCCGGGAATGGTCGCCTCAGCGCGGATCGCCGGCTCCGGCGGCAGGTCGCCACCGGGCGATTCCTGCACCAGCGACCAGACGATGTTGCCGGGCTCGGCGGAGCCCTGGGCGGTGCTGGTGCGCTCCTCATAGAAGATCGCCTTCTGGCCGACAGGCAGAGCGGCTTCCGCAGGCGCAGCCGCCGGGGCGGGCGGCGCGGCACCTGCCGGTGCTGGCGGCGTGCCGGCAGCACCGGCCGGCGCTGCAGGCGCTGCTCCGTTGGCAGGCGGCGTTGCGGGGGCGGCATCTGTCGCCGGAGGCGTAGTCGCGGCAGGCGTACCGGCGGCCGGTGCGGAAATCGCCGGTGCGTTCGGGGCCGAGGGCGGGGTGGTCAGCGCCGCGACCGATTCGCCTTCGCCGATGCCGCTTTGGCC
>NZ_RZRW01000244.1:0-8372 GCF_003998745.1 Mesorhizobium sp. M7A.F.Ca.US.014.04.1.1
CGCAAAGGTCGACCGCTTGCCGAGCCCCGGCGAGACGGTGGGCGGCTCGGCCTTCACCACCGCGCCCGGGGGCAAGGGCGCCAACCAGGCCCTGGCCGCCGCACGCGCCGGCGCCTCGGTGCGCATGGTCGGCGCCGTCGGCAGGGACAGCTTCGCCGCCGAGGCACTGGCATTGCTGCGCGACGGCAAGGTCGACCTGTCCGGCGTTGCCGAGACTCACGCCTCGACCGGCACGGCACTGATCATGGTCGCCGACGACGGCGAGAACATCATCGCCGTGGTGCCGGGCGCCAACGCTTCCGTGGTGCCCGGCGATCTCTCCAAGGCCTTTCTGAAAAAAGGCGACGTCGTGCTGCTGCAAAATGAGATTCCGCTGGCCACCGTCGATGCCGCCCTCGACCAGGCAAGGGCGGCCGGCGCCATCACGGTGCTCAACACAGCACCTTTCCAGGCGCAAGCAGCCGGCTTTCTCGGCAAGGCCGACTATGTCGTCGCCAACGAAACCGAGTTCGACCTGTATGGCGAAGCGCTGTCGCTGCAAGGCCGCGATCGGGCGGTGCGCATGCGCGACTTTGCCGGAAAGACCGGCCGCACCGTCGTCGTCACGCTCGGCGGCGATGGCGTGATGGCGGCGACACCGACCGAGTTCCTGGCCGTTGCTGCGCGCAAGATCGTCCCCGTCGACACGGTCGGCGCCGGCGATACGTTCTGCGGCTATTTCGCCGCCAGCCTGTCGTCGGGCCTCACGCTCGAACAGGCGCTGGCGCGCGCCGGCGCGGCCGGCTCGCTGGCCTGCCTGAAACCTGGCGCCCAACCGGCGATCCCGCTCGCCAAAGACGTCGATCAGGCGCTGCAGGAAACCCATTAAAATGCTGCGTCCTCAAACAAAACATGCCGTGCCACCGGCAGGCGACATCTGCCGCCTGTCCGCAGTCGAACTCGCCGGCGCGATCCGGGAGAGGGAGCTTTGCGTGCGCGAGGTGGTGGCGGCATTCCTCGACCGCATCGAGGCGGTCAATCCGCTGGTCAACGCCATCGTCTCCTTGCGCGATCGCGCCGATATCCTGCGCGAAGCCGATGCGGCCGATGCCAGCCCAACGCGAGCCAAAACCAACCCGCTCTTCGGCCTGCCGATGGCCATCAAGGACCTCGCCTCGACCACGGGCCTCAGGACCTCTTTCGGCTCGCCGATCTTCGCCGATTTCGTGCCGCAGGAGGACGATTTCTTCGTCGAGCGCATCCGCAATGCCGGCGCCATTATCATCGGCAAGACCAACGTCCCCGAATTCGGGCTTGGTTCCAACACCTACAACGCCGTGTTCGGGCCGACGCTGAACGCCTTCGATCCGGCCCTGACCGCCGGAGGCTCGAGCGGCGGCGCGGCCGTTGCCCTGGCGCTCGACATGGTGCCCGTCGCCGATGGCAGCGACTTTGGCGGCTCGCTGCGCAACCCGGCCGCCTGGAACAATGTTTTTGGCTTCCGCCCGTCGCAAGGACTTGTTCCCGGCGGACCCGATTTCGAAGTCTTCCATGCGCAGATGGGCGTCGACGGGCCGATGGGCCGCAACGTCCGTGACATGGCACTGCTGCTCGATGTGCAGGCCGGTTACCACCCGCACGCGCCATTGTCCTACGAGAAACCCGGCTCGTTCCTCGAAGGGCTTGGAATACCCGCAACTGGTGGCCGCATCGCCTGGCTCGGTGATCTCGGCGGTCATCTGCCGGTTGAAACAGGCGTTCTCGGCCTGTGCGAGGCGGCACTTGGCCGCTTTGCGGAAGCGTCCTTCGCGACCGAGCCCCTGCTGCCGGATTTCGATTTCGAAGCGCTGTGGCAGGCCTTCGTGACGCTGCGCCAGGCCAGCAGCGGCTGCGCGCTCAAAACCCACTATGACGATCCCGCGAAGCGCCGCCTGCTCAAGCCGGAAGCCATCTGGGAAGTGGAGAACGCAACGCGGCTGACGGCGCCGCAGATCCGCGCCGCTTCGGTCATCCGCACGTCCTGGCATCGCACGCTGCTGTCGATCTTCGACCGCTATGATCTGATTGCGCTGCCGACAGCGCAGGTCTTCCCCTTCGACATCGATACGCATTGGCCGCGTGAGGTCGCCGGACGCACAATGGACAGCTATCACCGCTGGATGCAGGTTTCCGCCTTCGCGACCTTGGGCGGCTGCCCGGCGGCCAATGTGCCGGTCGGCTTCGACGATAGAGGGCGGCCGATGGGCATGCAGCTGATCGGCCGGCCACGCGGCGACCTTGCCGTGCTCAAGGCGGCGGCCGCCTATGAGGCAACACTGCCCTGGCCGGCCGGCGCCTGAATCGCACGCGTTGGCGGCCGCGGCGCTTCGCGCACCGGCTTGCATCGCTATCGCCGCCATGCATTGATTATCCTCAGCCGCGCCGCCTCGGCGGTATTCCTGGGGAAAAAGCATGTCGCTCGAACTCTACGCCGCCTATGTCCTCGCTTGCATCGTCATTATCCTGGTGCCCGGTCCGACGGTCACGCTGATCATTGCCAACAGCATCCGCCATGGCTCGCGCGCCGGCCTCGCCAACGTCGCCGGCACGCAGGCCGGGCTTGCCGTGATGATCGCCATCGTCGGCATCGGCCTCAACACGCTGATCGCAGGCATGGGCCACTGGTTCGAGTGGGTACGACTGATCGGCGCGGCCTATCTGATCTGGATGGGTGTGCAGATGTTCCGCTCCAAGGGCACGTTGAATGCCGATGGAACAGCGAGAAAGCCGCGCGGCGGCTTCTTCCTGCAGGGCCTGCTGGTGGCGCTGAGCAACCCCAAGACGCTGATTTTCTTCGGCGCCTTCTTTCCGCAGTTCATTTCGCCGCAAGGCAACTACTCGCTGCAGATCGCCGTCATGGGTCTGACCGCCATGATCTTCGCCGCCTTCTCGGATTCGACTTACGCGCTGGCCGCCGGCCGCGCCGGGCGCCTGCTGTCGGCCGGCCGCATCAAACTCCTGTCGAGGATCAGCGGCAGCTTCATGGTCGGCGGCGGCCTGTGGCTGGCGTTTTCGCGGTCGAAGTAAAGGCGGCCGAGCCGGCGCCGCAAGGAGTTGCAGCACCCTGGAATGGCAACAGATTGAAAGTGTGCTGTCCCACCACCACATGAATCTGGCTTGAGGGATTCATGTCTGTCTTTTGGACTTGGGATGGTTTGAAGAGGAACGCGCCTGGCGTGATCCTCTTTATTGGTGCGTTTGCGGTTATGATCATGTTGGCGGCAAACAAATGGATCAACGACGCCAGCCCGATCCGATCGGTCGACACAGTCGAGGCAAACGTCGAAAGTGTCCGGTTGGACCATGGCCGCGGCATATATCTGGTTTCTATCGAGAACGGTTCGTCTGTCCTTATCGATGACGATCACCCGCATCTGATCGGCTCGCGCACAAACATCGAACGCGTCACGCGCGACAATGGCTTCGTCTTCTACCGATTCGTGAATTGAATCATGGCAACAGTATCTTCTCTCAGAAACCGCCTGCTTCTGTTTCAGGCAGAATACCGAGACGCAGTCATTGGTGTCGTATTCTTCTGCGCACTGCCCCTGGCGGCGCTGATCCCGATTGCGATGAACCAGGACAATCCGGTTGTGGCAACTCAGAGTGTGATGGGCACTATCGAGTATGTGAGGTTAATGCCCATCAATCCGAAGATGGCTGCCGGGCGCGGGCTGTATTACACATACGATGTCCGCCTTGATGGCAACAGCGCGGTGACATCCATCGATGATGAAGTGGGGATGCCGCACCTTGTCGGTTCGGTCATCCCCATCGAGCGGCAACATCATAAGCGCGGCGGAGACACCTATCGGTTTCTCAATGAGTGAAGACGCGTGCTCACAAGTTCAGTTCTGTTCTGACGGTCAGTTAAGCCGCCCCAGCCTCTCCACCAGCAAGGCGAAAAACGCATCATGGTCGATGTCGCGCATCACCATGGCGTTCTTCGGCCGTTTGGTGACGCCCCACCAGTCGATCACGGTCATGCCCATGGTCAGTTCCGAGGCGGTTTCCACGCTGACGTTGCAGTTGCGGCCCTTGAACAGGTCCGGCTTCAACAGATAGGCGATGACGCAAGGATCGTGCAGCGGGCCACCGTCGGTGCCGTATTTCTCTTCATCGAAGCGCTCGAAGAACTCCAACATCTCCGCGGTGGCGGTGCCGACCCTGGTGCCCAGCGCGCGGAAGGCCTGCGTGCGCTTGGCGGTGGTCAGCGCCTTGTGGGTGACGTCGAGAGGCATCATGACGATCGGAATGCCGGATTTGAGCACGACATCTGCGGCCTGCGGGTCGACATAGATGTTGAATTCGGCGGTCGGTGTGACATTGCCGCCTTCGAAGAAGCCGCCGCCCATCAGCACGATTTCCTTGATGCGCGGTGCGATGCGCGGCTCGCGGATCAGCGCCAGCGCAATGTTGGTGAGCGGGCCGAGCGCGCAAAGCGTGATCGTGCCGCTTTCTTCGCTCATCAGCGTCTCGACGATGAAATCGACCGCGTACTGGTCCTGCAGCTTCATCGTCGGTTCGGGCAATTGCGGACCGTTGAGGCCGGTCTTGCCATGCACTTCCTCGGCGGTGACCAGTTCGCGCGTCAGGGGCCGGATGGCACCGGCATAGACCTTGATGTCCGGGCGGCCGGCCAGCTCGCAGATCTTGCGGGCATTCTTTTCGGTAAGCTTCAGCGGCACGTTGCCGGCAACGGCTGATATGCCGACGATCTCCAGTTCGGAGCTGCCGAGCGCCAGCAATATGGCGACGGCATCATCCTGGCCGGGATCCGTGTCGATGATGATCTTGCGTGACTGGGGCATTTCAATTCCTTGTTTGGCGAGGTCGTGGACTTGCATCGATCCGATCGGAACATCCAAATGACGCCGAAGCGGCCGCGAGCTGCCAGGCCGAACCGCTCGACCGGGGAAGACAATCCCGACCCGCGCGCTTTTCCTTGCATCTGCTCGCCGTTTCAAGCGCCATGTCTGTCATTCCTGTGAGTCCACGGCCTGGTCTTTTTGGGCGGGTCTGTTGACGGCTTGAACTTGGTCGCGGGGCGGACCATATCAAGGCCATCGGGAAAAATGCCATCTGGGTTTTTCCACTTTATGTCGCTCTTGAGAGGACAGTGTAACATGAGCCGAATGACGCCCTTTTCCAGCCCGCTTCTGCTTGGTTTCGACGCCATGGAAAAGACCCTGGAACGCCTGGCGAAGTCCGGTGACAGCTACCCTCCCTACAACATCGAACGCCTCAGCGGCGCCGACGGCAAAACCGAAAGGTTGCGCATCACATTGGCGGTCGCCGGTTTCGCCGAAAGCGATCTCGATGTCACCACGGAGGAAAACCAGTTGGTCGTGCGCGGCCGTCAGACCGACGACACCGAGCGCGAATTTCTTCATCGCGGCATCGCCGCGCGCCAGTTCCAGCGCTGTTTCGTGCTGGCCGACGGCATGCGGGTGATCGCAGCGGAGTTGAAGAACGGCCTTTTGGCGATCGACCTCGATCGGCCGGAGTCCGAACGGCTGGTACGGAAAATAAACATATCGGTGAAAGACTGATCTTTACCGATGGCTCTCATGCGGGATGGCCTTGAGCGGCGTCCTCGCGCCAAGGAGGCTTTGAAATGACCAGAACTGAAACTATCACCATGACCAATGGCGAATTCGCTCATCTCGGCGAGGGCTCGGTCGCTTATCTCAGAAAGGTCTCGAGCGACGAATTGCTCGGCCGTTTCCCCAATCTCGGCGAAATCGCTCCCGGCATGGAACTGTGGGCGCTGTTTGCAGCCAATGGCCAGCCGATCCTGCTTTCCGACGCGCGTGACCGCGCACTGGCCGGTGCCATGGAAAACGACCTGACCACGGTCGCCATCCACTAAGACCCAGCGCGCCGCCCTGTTAGGCGCGACCAGCAGGCTCAAACGCATAGGGCCGCCCGTGGCGGCCCTTGAAGTTCGTCTCACCAGAAAAATCAGGCCGCGTGCGAGGCCTGGGTGTCCGATAAAAGCGCGTGGATAGCCGCGGCGTCGCGCGTACCCCTGATCTTGGCCACCGTGTCGGCGTCACGCAGCACTCGCGCGATGCGCGACAGTGCCTTGAGGTGATCGGCACCCGCCCCTTCCGGCGCCAGCAGCAGAAACACCAGATCGACGGGCTGATCGTCCAGCGATTCGAAATCGACAGGCGTCTCCAGCCGGGCGAAAACACCTGCGATGCGCTTCACGCCGGCCAGCTTGCCGTGCGGGATGGCGATGCCGTTGCCGACGCCGGTCGAACCCAGCCGCTCACGCTGCAGGATGGTGTCGAACACCTCCCGCTCCGGAATGCCGGAAATCGCCGCCGCCCGTTCGGACAGCAATTGCAGCAGCTGCTTCTTGGAGTTCGCCTTCAACGCCGGCAATATCGCCGGAACGTTGATAAGATCGCTCAGATCCATGCTTGAAAATCCCTTGTTCGCCTGCCGTCACCAGTCCTCACCCCTCGTGCGGCCGGCTCTTATCCCAGTGCGACCTCGTCGTCACCGTGCGACCCTTGTCGTCACCGTGCGACCGTTGTCGTCACGCTTGTGCGACCTTGGTCGTCGACGGGTCGATCCAACCGATATTTCCATCGGGTCGGCGATAGACGATGTTGAGATGGTCGGTTCCCGCGTTGCGGAAGACGAAGACCGGGCTGTCCTTGGTGTCGAGCTCGATGACCGCCGACGCCACCGACATGGTCTTCAGCGTCATGGTTGATTCGGCGACGATGGCCGGCGCGAAATTCTCCGGAATGTCCTCGTCGTCATCGGCAAGCGGCGCCATCACCGTGTAGGCTATGTCGGTCGGTTGGCCGTTGGCGGCGCCCGAATTGTGCGATTTCAGCCGGCGCTTGTAGCGCCTCAGGCGGGTTTCCAGACGGTCCGCCGCCGCCTCGAAGGCAAGCGTCGGATCCTGGGCATCGCCGGTGGCCTGCAGCGAAGCGCCGGAATCCAGCCGGATCATGCAATCCGCCGAATAGCGCGAACCCGATTTGATGACCGTGACATGTCCGGCAAAGCCGCGATCGAAATATTTGCCGATCGCTTCGCCGACACGATCGTTGATGCGTGTCCGAAACGCATCGCCGATGTCCATGTGTTTTCCCGATATGCGCAGATTCATCTGAAAACTGACCTTCCTTGCTCAGGCTTCAAACTGGCCCGAGTTTATACTCGTGATCCGTGCGCACAAGCTTTGCGGCGTCACTTGCGCCGATTTTAAATCCAGACTTTCCGGTTGATCACAAGCCGCCCTTTGACCGTCCCGAGGCCAACGTCGTGACGGACCATCCGCATGCGGGCATCTAGCCCGTCTCATGCGGGCGGGCTTCTAGCCAGTTCACCGCGGCTTGTCAATGAAGTGCTGGCTTGTGGAAAATCGACCCGCCTCAGCGCCCGGCGCTGGCCATCGCACGTTTCTCGCGCCGGCGCTGCACCGAGGAGGGGATATTCATGCCTTCCCGGTACTTGGCGACCGTACGCCTTGCAATGTCGACGCCACTTTCGCGCAACATGTCGACGATTGCATCGTCGGAAAGCACGTCGACGGGCTTCTCCTCGTCGATCAACTGCTTGATGCGGTCACGCACGGCTTCCGAGGAGTGCGCATCGCCGCCGCCCGATGCGGCGATCGAGGCGGTGAAGAAGTAGCGAAGCTCGAACACGCCGCGCGGCGTCAGCATGTATTTATTGGCTGTGACCCGGCTGACGGTCGATTCGTGCATGCCGATGGCGTCGGCCACAGTGCGCAGATTGAGCGGCTTCAGCTGCCGCACGCCATGGACGAGGAAGGCGTCCTGCTGGCGAACGATTTCCGAGGCGACCTTGAGGATGGTCTTTGCCCGCTGGTCGAGGCTGCGCGTCAGCCAGTTGGCGTTCTGCAGGCATTCGGCCAGAAAATCCCTTTCCGCCTGGTTCTTGGCCTGCGGAGAGACCTGGGCGAAATAGATATGGTCGACCAACACCCGCGGCAGCGTTTCGGCATTGAGTTCGACCGTCCAGCTGCCGTCATTGGCCGCGCGCACCTCCACATCGGCGACGATCGCGTCGCTGGCGCCGCCCGAAAACGCCATGCCCGGCCGGGGATCGAGCGCCCGGATTTCGGCCAGCATGTCGAGCAGATCCTCCTCGTCGACACCGCAGATCCGTTTCAATGCGTGAAAATCGCGCCGTGCCAGGAGTTCGAGATTGGCGACCAGCGCCTTCATCGCCGGATCGAGCCGGCTCCGCACGGCAAGCTGCAGCGACAGGCATTCGGCCAGGTCGCGGGCAAACAGGCCGGCCGGCTCGAAGGTCTGACACACCGCCAGCACCTTCGCCACGGCGGCGGCATCCGCACCGAG
>NZ_RZRW01000245.1:0-8359 GCF_003998745.1 Mesorhizobium sp. M7A.F.Ca.US.014.04.1.1
GGACGGGCCGACATCGGCTTCGCGGATTGTGCTGCTCATCTCCTGCCCTTTCATTCAGCGACGTATGCCGAAGATAGCCCGTGAAGCCGTACTTCATGAGTCCTGCGGGCGGTCATAACCGAAAAAGGCGGCGAAAGCAGCAGTTTTTGACCGTGCGGTCAAAAACGTAGACTTCGAGATGTTGGTGCGGCTCAGCCGACGAAGGCGCGCTCGACGACAAAAGTCGCCGGATGGCTCAGCGAGCCTTCCTCGAAGCCGAGACTTTCGGCCAGTTCCTTGACGTCCTTCAGCATATGCATCGAGCCGCAGATCATGATCCGGTCGGTTTCCGGGTTGAGCTTGTCGATGCCGAGATCGCTGTAGAACTTGCCGGAGCCGATCAGCGCGGTGATGCGGCCCATGCGTGCCGATTCCTCGCGGGTCGTCGAATTGTAGAGCGTGACGCGCCCAGTGGTCAGTTCACCGATCAGCGGGTCGCTTTCAAGTGCTGCGACCAGCTCCTGGCCATAGGTCATCTCGGCATTGTCGCGGCAGGTATGGGTCAGGATCAGTTGATCGAATTTTTCGTAGGTGTCGGGGTCGCGCAGCAGGCTGGCGAAGGGCGCGATGCCGGTGCCGGTCGAGATCATGAACAGCCGCTTGGCCGGCGTCAATGCGTCGACCACCAGCGTGCCCGTCGACTTCTGGCGCATGATGACGGTGTCGCCGACCTGGATCTTCTGCAGCTCCGAAGTCAGCGGGCCGTCCGGCACCTTGATCGAGAAGAATTCCAGCTCTTCGTCCCAGGCCGGGCTCGCCACCGAATAGGCGCGGTACACCGGCTTCTCTGCATTGGGCAGGCCGATCATGACGAACTCGCCGGAGCGGAAGCGCAGCGACTGCGGACGGGTGATGCGGAACGAGAACAGCCGGTCGGTGTAGTGCTTCACCGAGACCACGGTTTCGGCATAGACATTGGCCGGAATCGGGAACTGCAGCGGTCGGGCGCCGACGGTGTTGAGAGCGGATGTGGTGTTCATCAAATCCAACCTTCTGGCCCAGCTCACGGACGCGGGCGCCAAACCTTCACCTGCGCGCCCGGACCATTCAGGTCCCGGCGTGCTGTTCGCACACTCCAAAGCGGCAAGCTCTTGTGTCCGGAATTTATTAGTATACAAACGATATTTGCGTCAAGATGCTCCCTTAAAACAGCTTTCCAAACTGACGCATATCCGTAGTCCGCGCATTTCGGGTTTCGACGATGGAAGAGAATATTTCGGCGCAAGCGCGCGATCCCCAGGGAAATGTCGTTGCCGGTATCGATGTCGGCGGCACCTTCACCGACCTGCTCCTGATCGACGGAAGCGATGGCGGCAGGGTGTATCTGGCCAAGACGCCGACCACGGTCGACAACCAGGCCTTCGGTGTCGTTTCGGCACTCGGCGCCACCGGATTTCCGATCGACGGCATCGACCTCATCGTGCATGGCACGACCACCACCACCAATGCGGTGCTCGAACGCCGGCTGGCGAAAACCGGCATGATCACCACGCGCGGTTTTCGCGACGTGATCGAGCTTGGCCGGCGCACGCGGCCGCAGGCCTATGGCATGACCGGCAGCTTCGTGCCGATCATCCCGCGCAATCTCAGGCTCGAAGTGTCGGAGCGCGTCGAGGCGTCGGGTGAGATACGCACACCGCTCGACGAGGCCGAAATGCGCGAGGCGGTGCAGACGCTGATCGCGGCCGGTTGCGAATCCCTCGTCATCCATTTCCTGCATTCCTACGCCAATCCGGCGCACGAGCGGCGCGCCACCGAAATTGCCGCCGAGCTCTGGCCGAACGGCTACATCACGGCAGGCCATGCGCTGCTGTCGGAGGCGCGCGAGTTCGAGCGCGGCGTCACCGCTTCGGTCAACGCCTCGGTGCAGCCGATCCTCGAGCGTTATGTCGAGCGGCTGCGCAAGGAACTGGCTGCAAAAGGCTATGCCCGCGACTTCCTGATCATGAACGGCAATGGCGGCATGATCTCGGCCCGCTTCGTCACACGTGAATCGGCCAAGACTGTCATGTCCGGTCCGGCCTCGGGCGTCATCGCCGCCGCCTACACCGGAAAACGTGCCGGCTTCGAAAACCTCGTCACCTACGACATGGGCGGCACTTCGACCGACGTGGCGCTGATCCGCAATGCCGAGCCGGCTGTCTCGAACGAGATCGAGATCGAATATGCCATGCCGATCCATGTGCCGATGGTGGCGGTGCACACGGTCGGCGCCGGCGGCGGCTCGATCGCCCGCGTCGACGCGGCCGGCCTGATCCAGATCGGCCCGGAAAGCGCCGGCGCCAACCCCGGCCCGATCTGCTACGGGCGCGGCGGCCTCGATCCGACCATCACCGACGCCAATCTGGTGCTCGGCCGGCTGGCGCCGAAGAAGCTGCTGGCAGTCGAAAACCCGGTCACATCAGAGCGCGTCACCGGCATCTTCGAGGAGAAAATCGGCAAGCCGACCGGCCTGTCCGGCGTCGAGGCGGCGGGCGCGGTGCTGCGGCTCGGCAACATGAAGATGGCCGGCGCCATCCGCATGGTGTCGGTGTCACGCGGTCATGACCCCCGCGATTTCGCGCTGTTCGCCTTTGGCGGCGCCGGGCCGCTGCATGCGACTGCCCTGGCGCGCGAACTCGGCCTGCCCAAGGTGCTGGTGCCGGCGCGTCCAGGCATCACCAACGCGCTCGGCTGCGTCGTTGCCGACCTGCGCCACGACTTCGTCAACACCATCAACCAGCCGGTGTCGGTGCTCGACGAAACGCGCCTTCATGGGGTATTGGAACGGCACCGAAACGAAGGCGAGGAGCTGATCGGCAAGGAAGCGGTAAAGCCGGAGACGATCCGCGTCACCCACTCCGCCGACATGCAGTTCGTCGGCCAGACCCACATCATCAACGTGGCGCTGCCGTCCTCCTCGGTGACCCGGGCAACGCTGCAGCAGCTTTTCGAAAAGGCCTATTTCGCCCGCTTCAAGGTCGAGCTGCCGGAAATCCGAGCCAATCTCGTCAATCTCAATACATCGGTCACCGGCGTGCGTCTGGCGATCGATCTGTCGCGCCTGATCGATCCGGCGGGGCGCGCAGCAACGCTGGACGAGGCGCGGCGCGAAATCCGGCCGGTCTGGTATGCCGGCCGTTGGCACGACACGCCCGTATATGCGCGTGAAAAGCTGCCGCTCGATGCTATCATCGAAGGCCCGGCGATCCTCGAACAGATGGATGCCACCACCGTGCTCGAACCCGGCGACCGCGCACGCAGCGACGCTGACGGCAACATCATCATCGACATTGGCGAGGCCTGATATGGCAAAGCTCGACGCCATCACCCTTTCGGTCCTCCAGGCGGCCCTGCAGCAGGTCTGCGACGAGATGGACCTTACGTTCTCTCGCGCCGCTTTCTCGCCGGTCATCGCCGAGGCCAATGACCGTTCCGACGGCATCTATTCGGCTGTCGACGGTTCGCTGATCGCGCAAGGCAGCCAGGGCCTGCCGGTGTTCGTCGGCGTCATGCAGTATTCGACCAGGACGGTGATCGAGATGATCGCCGACGGCCGTTGCCTGCCGCCGGAACCAGGCGACATCTACGTCGTCAACGACCCCTATCTCGGCGGCACCCATCTGATGGATGTGCGCTTCGCCATGCCGGTCTACCGGGACGGCAAGATTTTCTGCTGGCTATCCAACACCGGCCATTGGCCCGACATTGGCGGCTCGGTGCCGGGCGGATTTTCAGCCTCGGCGACTGCCGTGGAGCAGGAAGGCCTGCGGCTGCCGCCGGTCAAACTGTTCAAGAAGGGCGTGCTCGACCCGGAAATCTACGCCATCATCTGCTCCAACATCCGCGTCGCCGACCAGCGCATCGGCGATATCAGGGCCCAGGCCGCCGCACTGCTGATCGGCCAGGATCGGCTGAATGGAATCCTGGATCGTTACGGTGACGAAACTGTTGTCGCGGCGATCGCCGAACTGCGCCGCCGCGCGGCCGAGCAGATGCGCGCCAACATCTCAGCCATTCCCGACGGCACCTACCATTCGAAGGCCTTTGTCGATTCCGATGGGGTGGTCAACGAGCCGCTGATCATCGCGCTCGCCGTCGAAAAACAGGGCGACACGCTGACCTTCGATTTCACCGATTCGTCAAAGCCCTGCGCCGGGCCGATGAACAGCGTGCTGGCGACGACCCTATCCTCGGTCTATCTCGCCATGCGCCACATTTTCCCGGATGTGCCGATCAGCGCCGGCGCGTTTGAACCCCTGATCGTCAAGCGGCCGGAAGGCACGTTCCTCGACGCCAAATATCCGCGGCCCGTCTCGGGCTGCGCCGCCGAGGTGTCGCAGCGCATCGCCGAGGCGGTGTTTGCGGCGATGGTGCAGGCATTGCCGGACAAGGTGACCGCCGCACCCGCCGGTTCCAGCGGCAATTTCGCACTCGGCGGCAACGACCCGGCACGCGGCCGCGACTACGTCATGTATCAGATCTCCGGCGGCGGTTATGGGGGCAATTCAGGCCATGACGGCCTGACCAATGGCTGCTCGACCATCGGCATCTCCAAGTCGCCGCCGGTCGAGATCATGGAACAGGCATTCCCGGTGCTCTACCGCCACTACGCCTTGCGTGAAGGCTCCGGCGGCGCCGGCAAGCATCGCGGCGGTTTCGGCCTCGCCTATGAGGTGGAAATCCTGCGCGGCGACGCCCGCGCTTCCTTCGTCATGGACCATGGCCGGTTCGGCCCGCAGGGCGCGCTTGGCGGCAAGGACGGCGCCGTCAACACGGTGACCGTCTTCCGCAACGGCGAGGAACACGTGCCGCCGCATTTGTCCAAAGAACAGGACATTGCGCTCAAGGCCGGCGACCGCGTGCGCGTCGGCACGCCGGGCGGCGGCGGCTATGGCGATCCGCTGCAGCGCGATGCCGATCTTGTGCTGCGCGACGTGGCGCTGGGGTACTACACATCAGAGGAAGCCACCGAAAAGTTTGGCGTTGTCCTCTCGGCCGGGGAGTTGGCCATCGACCGGACGGCCACCGACAAGCAGCGCGTCGGCTAACACATCACCGATCGCTCGCCTGGTCTGCTCGCCGCGCCGTGATCGCCGCAGCGCATGTCGTTTCCGTCTCCGCCGCGCGCCTGGAAGACCGTAGACTTCCCGCTTTCAACGGGGATCTCGAACATGCGTCTTTTCGGTCGTTTCGTGCTTGCCGCTTCCGTCGCCCTCACCCTTGCCACTGGTGCCGCCTCCGCCCAGGACAAAAAACTCAGGATCGGTACCGAGGGCGCCTATCCGCCCTTCAACTACGCCAGTGCCGACGGCACGCTGGGCGGCTTCGACATCGAGCTGGGGAAGGCGCTGTGTGCTGAGATGAAGGCCGAGTGTGAGTTCAGCGTGCAGGATTTCGATGGCTCGATCCCGGCGCTGCAGGCCGGCAAGTTCGACGCGATCATCAACATCACCATCACACCCGAGCGGGCCGAGAAGGTCGAGTTCACCCACAAATACTACCAGACGCCGCCGGCTATCGCCGTGCCCAAGGATTCGACCATCGCGGGCACGTCGCCCGATGATCTGAAAGGCAAGGCGCTCGGCGTGCAGACCGCGACCATCCACCAGAAATTCGCCGACCAGAAATATGCAGGCTCGACGGTCAAAGCCTATCCGACGGGCGACGATGCCCGCACCGACATGGCCAATGGCCGCCTCGACGCGATGATGGACGGCTCGATCATCCTGACCGAGTGGTTGAAGAAGCCAGACGGCGCCTGCTGCAAGCTGCTCGGCACGCTGACCGCCGATCCGGCCATTCACGGCCCTGGCGTCGGCATCGCGCTGCAAAAGGGCAATAAGGAACTGGCCGACAAGCTCAATGCGGCCATCGACGCGCTGCGCGCCAATGGCAAGTACAAGGAAATCAACGACAAGTACTTCTCCTTCGACGTCTACGGCAGCTGAGACGACAACATGCCTTCCGGCAGCGCCGGCTGGCGCTGCCGTTTTTCTTGAATGATGGAGACTTCCTTGGCTGAGCGGCGTTCCCCTTTCTACAGCAGCATCGTCGGGCTGGGCGCGACCATGGGTCGTGTCGGGGGCGATTTCATCTCCGCTAAAACCTATTCCGGCATTGCCGACGAGCATCTGAACACCCGCAAAAATGTCGGCGTGCAGGATCTCAGCACCATGGGCAAGATGGACATCAAGGGGCCGGACGCCGAGGCGCTGGTCAACCATGTCATCGTCAATAATGCCGCTGCCATGAAACCGGGCCAGGTCCGCTATTCCACGGTCTGCCGCGAGGATGGCGGCATCATGGACGACCTCACCGTGTTTCGGTTGGGTCCGGAGCACTTCATGCTGGTAACCGGCTCGGTCAACCGCCTGAAGATGCTGCCCTGGCTGTTGCATCACGCGCAGGGTCGCAAGGCCTATGTCACCGACATAACCGCAGCCATCGCCTTCCCGACCATCCAGGGCCCGCGCTCGCGCGAACTGTTGAAGGCGATGATCTCGGATGCCGATCTGGACGGGCTGAAACGCTGGTCGTTCACGTCAGGCCACATCAACGGCACGCGGGTGCTGATCTCGCGCACCGGGGTCACCGGCGAGCTCGGCTTCGAGCTGTTCGTGCCGGCCGACGAGGCCGCTTCGGTCTGGGACGCGCTGATGCGGACCGGCCGGGACTTTGGCCTGAAACCCTATGGCGTGCTGGCAATGTTCACGCTGGGCCTGGAAAAGGCCTATCCGGCGCACGGCATCGACATGGACGAGAGCCGCACCCCGTTCCATGTCGGCCTCGACCGCTGGATCAAGTTCGACAAGGGCGATTTCGTCGGCCGGCAAGCGTTGCTCAAGGTCCGCGACAAGGGCCTCGACGAGCAATGGGTCGGCCTGATCCTCGACGGCGACACGCCGGCCGCCACCGATGCCAGGGTCCTGGCCGATGGCGAGGACGCCGGCATCGTCACCTACAGCGATCACGGCTATTCCCTGGGCAAGGTGCTGGCCACGGCGCACCTGCGGCTGCCTTTCACCGCGATTGGCACCGAACTCAGCATAGACATCGATGGCAGGCCGAGCCGGGCGGTCGTGGCGCCGATACCGTTCTTCGATCCCGAGGGGGGGAGGTTGCGCGGCTAACTGGGCTTACCCTGGAAATCATTTTGGTCTCTCCTCAATGGTTATGATATTGTCTCGAAATGAAGTCTCCTAGCTCACGAGCCAGCCGTTCAGCCAAGACCGGCCAGTTCGTGCTGACCAGCGAGCGCGGCGAGAAAATCAGCGCCGTGGAAGGCATGACCTTATCGCCTCGCATGGCGAAATTACTCGCCCTAGGCGTACGACACGGACTGTCCGGTGATGAGCGGCGTTCGCTCATCAAGGAAGAAATCCGCAAGAAGAAATAGACGTTGGTCTACGCCGCTGAGTTCGATCCGCTGTGCTACCCCGGCACGACGGTGCTCATTAACCTGTTGGACATCCGCGACCAGGCTGAGCTTGATGAAGTCGAGCTCGCGCTGTTCCTGACTCGCGCTGACGAGCCATTGCCGGCAGGCGAACTCGACTACCGTCACTATCTCGGCCTGCACCGGCACCTGTTCCAGGATGTGTGGCTGGGCCGGTCAGCCGCGCACCATCCGCATCGGCAAGGCCGGCAATTGGTTCTGCTATCCCGAACACATCGCCACCGAGATGGCGCGGGTCTTTCGCGAACTCGGCAATCCCGACCGCTTAGCTCATCTCGACGGCACCAGCTTTGCGAAGCATCTGGCGCACATCGTCGCGGAGATCAACGCCGTGCATCCGTTTCGCGAAGGCAACGGCCGAACCCAGCTCACCTTCCTTGCGATGCTCGCCGAGCACGCGGGCCTGACATTCAATGACGACATCCTTGACGGGATCGCGTCATTCAAGCCATGATCGACAGTTTCAGCGGTTCAGAAGCGTCATTGCAAGCACTGATAGAAGATATCATCGCCTAGTTCGTCGGCCTAACAATCACCCCCGTCTATCCAGCCTCGCCACCAACCGATCCCCCACCCATTGGATGCCGCAGACCAGGATGATCAGCACGATGACCACTGCGATCATCACCGACGTCTCAAAACGCTGGTAGCCGTAGCGGATGGCGAGGTCGCCGAGGCCGCCGGCGCCGATCGCGCCGGCCATGGCTGACGCACCGATCAGCGTCACCAGCGTCACCGTGAAGCCGGCGACGATGCCGGGCAGGGCTTCTGGCACCAGCACCTCGCGGATGATCGTCCAGCGGTTGCCGCCCATGGCGCGCGCCGCCTCGATCAGCCCGCGATCGACTTCGCGCAGCGACACTTCGGCGATGCGCGCATAAT
>NZ_RZRW01000246.1:0-8355 GCF_003998745.1 Mesorhizobium sp. M7A.F.Ca.US.014.04.1.1
CGTTGGTGGTGGCGCGGGTGGCGACGAGCCGCTCGAAGCGCTCGCGCTGGATGGTGCGGGCGCGTGCCACGCGCATCGCCACATCGGCACTTTTCTCCGCCCGGTCGGGCCGGATCAGGTCGCTGGCCGAGACCGCCGGCACTTCGATCCTGAGATCGATGCGGTCGAGCAGCGGGCCCGAAATGCGCGCCTGATAGTCGGTGCGGCAGCGCTCGCCGCGCAGGCAGCGATAACCAGGCTCGCCGGCCATGCCGCAGCGGCACGGGTTCATCGCGGCCACCAGCTGGATACGCGCTGGATAGGTGACGCGATGGTTGGCCCGCGCGATCATGCAGTCGCCGGTCTCCAACGGCTGGCGCAGCGCATCGAGCGTCTGCGGCGTGAACTCGGGAAACTCGTCGAGGAACAGCACGCCGTGATGGGCCAGCGACACCTCGCCCGGCCGCGCGCGGATGCCGCCGCCGACCATCGCCGCCATCGAGGCCGAGTGGTGCGGCGCGCGGAACGGCCGCCGGTCAGTCAATTTGCCTTCGCCGAGCTCTCCCGCCACCGACGCGATCATCGAGACTTCGAGCAATTCCTTCGGCGCCAGCGGCGGCAGGATCGACGGCAGCCGCTGCGCCAGCATCGATTTGCCCGAGCCCGGCGGGCCGATCATGAGAAGATTATGCCCGCCGGCGGCCGCCACTTCCAGCGCCCGCTTGGCGGTCTCCTGGCCCTTGATGTCGGCGAGGTCGGGCAAATCCAGCGCGGCGGCGTGGATGCCGGCCTCGGGGCGCGACAGCACCTGCGTGCCGCGAAAATGATTGGCGATGGCAATCAGGCTGCGCGGTGCCAGAATGTCGAAATCCTTTCCAGCCCAGGCCGCCTCAGGTCCGCAGGCGAACGGGCAGATCAGGCCTTTGCCCTCGGCATTGGCGGCGATCGCCGCCGGCAAGGCGCCGGCGACCGCGGCAATCGTGCCGTCGAGCGACAATTCTCCAAGTACGACATAGCCGGCCAGCATGTCGCCCGGAATGGCGCCAAGGGCAGCCATCAGGCCAAGCGCGATCGGCAGGTCGTAGTGACTGCCTTCCTTCGGCAGGTCGGCCGGCGCCAGATTGACCGTGACCTTCTTCGACGGCATCGACAGGCCTGAAGCATGCAGTGCGGCCTGCACCCGCTCGCGGCTTTCGGCCACCGCCTTGTCGCCCAGGCCGACGATGTGCATGTTGACCTTGCCGGGCGCGATCATCACCTGCACATCGACCGGCACGGCCTCGATGCCCTGGAAAGCGACCGTGCGAACCCGCGCCACCATTTCTTTGCCCCCAGGCCACAACCCACGCGATGGCCAAGAAATGGCCCCACGGGCAGACAATCACAAATCCTCGGTCAAATCAAGAACATTACGGGAACATGTGAGCGCGTGGGTTGCAGCCGAATTGAGCGCGGTTGCAAAAACGGAACATGGTTAAGACAAAATGAAAACGGCTTACCCGCGCTTGTCCTCGACCGCGTCCCAGAACAGGCTGGCGATGTCGGCGCCGCCGAAGCGTTTGACCTCGCGCACGCCGGTCGGCGAGGTGACATTGATCTCGGTCATGTAGTCACCGATGACGTCGATGCCGACCAGGATGAAGCCACGCTCCTTCAGCGACGGCCCGATGCGGGCGCAGATCTCGCGTTCGCGCGCCGTCAGCTCGGTCTTTTCGGCGCGGCCGCCGACATGCATATTGGAGCGGGAATCATGTTCGGCGGGCACCCGGTTGATGGCGCCGACCGGCTCGCCGTCGATCAGGATGATGCGCTTGTCGCCCTTGCGCACGTCCTTGAGATAGCGCTGCACGATATAGGGTTCGCGAAACATCTGGCCGAACATTTCCAGCAGCGAGGCCAGGTTGCGGTCGCCCTCCAGCAGATGGAAGATGCCGGCGCCGCCATTGCCGTAGAGCGGCTTGACGATGATGTCGCCGAACTCCTTGCGGAAGGCGGCAACTTCGAGTGGATCCTTGGTGATCAGCGTGTCCGGCATCAGGTCGGCAAATTCGGTGACGAAGATCTTTTCCGGGCTGTTGCGCACCCAGGCCGGGTCGTTGACCACGAGCGTCTTCGGGTGGATGCGCTCCAGGATGTGCGTGGTGGTGATGTAGTTCATGTCGAAGGGCGGATCCTGGCGCAGCAGGACGACGTCCATCTCCGACAGATCGGTGCGCACCTTCTCGCCCAGCGAATAGTGGCTGCCTTTCTCGTCGCGCACCTGCATCTCCTCAATGCGGGCAAACACCTTGCCGTCGCGCAACGACAGCCGATCCGGCGTGTAGTGGAACAGCTCATGGCCACGCCGCTGCGCTTCCAGCGACAGCGCGAACGAGGTGTCGCCGGCGATCGACACGGTGGAGATGTGGTCCATCTGGACGGCGATTTTCAGCTTCATGGCGGGTCTCCGGCGGCTCTGATGGGCGACTGTCCTGCCTGTACAGGCTCACTGCCCGTCTGCCAATCGCGACCTTTTGAAGATTGGCATCAGCAAGTCGCAAGCTCGGCCCTGCCGGTCATTCCGTGACAGGAGCCAGGCTGCGCGTCCTCGTTGTTCCTTGAGCCCGAATGCACACCTCACATCGATCCTTCGAAACAGGTCGCGGTTGCCCATGGAAAATCGATTTCGCGATACGTTTCCTAAAGGGTTTGCTGCCAGTCTGAAAATAAATTCCGAAGTCACAAAACAGGGACACCGATGCAAACTTCGTTTGGCACCGGTCAGGCAAACAGGGAGAGCACGGATCTGGCATTCACCGATCCGTTGACCGGGCTTGGCAACCATCGCCGCTTCTTCGACAAGGTCGATCGGCTGATCGCCGACCGAGCCGACGATCCCGCGCCCTTTACCGTCGGGATTCTCGACCTCGACGGCTTCAAGCCGATCAACGATCTGTTCGGCCACAAGGCCGGCGACGACATCCTGATCCAGGTCGCGATGCGGCTGCGCGCCTCTATGGACGGCTATTCCACGGTCTGCCGCATCGGCGCCGACGAATTTGCTTTTCTCTATCCGATGGTATTCAGCGAGGACGCTGCGGCCGAAAAGTCGCGCATGCTGATCGAGATCCTGTCGGCGCCCTACGATGTCGGCGAACGCACCGCCAGGCTTTCGGCCTCGGTCGGCTGCTCGTTGTTCTATTCGGGCGACGAGACCACGGAAATCCTCATCAACAAGGCAGAGACGGCACTCTACCACGCCAAGCGTTCCGGCCGTGGCCGCGTCGTCGTCTACACCCGTGAGATGGAAGAAGCGGCCAAGCGCGTCACCCGCATCGAACAGGCGCTGCGCCGGGCTGTCTCGGCCGGCGAAGTGGAGCCGCATTTCCAACCCATCGTCGATCTCGCCACGCGCCGCACCATCGGCTTCGAGACGCTGGCGCGCTGGACCGACCGCGACCTGGGTTCCGTGCCGCCGACCGTCTTCATTCCCATCGCCGAGGAGCGCGGCATCATCGGCCCGTTGTCGCAGCTGGTGCTGCGCAAGGCGACCGAGGCCGCCAGAAGCTGGCCGAAGGACCTGTTCCTGTCGTTCAACCTGTCACCCTCGCAGCTCGTCGACCAGAACACCGGCCTGCACATACTGGCGATCCTCGACCGCACCGGCTTCGATCCGCGCCGGCTGGAGATCGAGATCACCGAGACCGGCCTGATGAACGACCCGGCCTCGGCCGCGCAGATCGTCGAGGATCTGCGCCGCGTCGGCATCCGCGTCTCGCTAGACGATTTCGGCACCGGCCAGTCCTCGCTCGGCCGCTTGCGCGAATTCCATTTCGACAAGCTCAAGATCGATCGCGCCTTCGTCTCCTCCATTCTCGACGACAGGCCGTCGGAACACATCATCCGCGCTATCCTCGCAATGTGCGAAGGGCTCGGCATGGACGTCGTCGCCGAAGGAATCGAGCAGGAAGCGCAGGCCGATCGCCTGGTCCAGTTTGGCTGCGCCGGCGGACAGGGCTATCTGTTCGGCAAGCCGGTCGATGCCGACGCCACGCTCGGCTATCTCCGCGATTCCTTCCGCGGCGCCCTGCGCGCCAAGGCGATCTGACCGGCGGTCCTCCGAGATCCCCAACCCCGACGGTGCTGCCGTGCGCATCCGGTGCGGCGCATTGTCGTTTTGTCTGACATAAGCCCTGAAATTCGGCGGTTCGCCCTTGCCCGCGCGCCTTGCGTGGCTAGGATGCGCGCCGATCACGCTACGGCGCCGCGCGTCTTTCAAGACGCGCAAAGGACGCTGTAGCATTTAACATTTGCGCATGATCCCTTTCCGAAAATCGATCCGATTTTCGGGGTCATGCGCTGGGAGACAACAACGATGATGCCATCGGCGCATTTTGCCGACCTCGAAGGAGCCTCGGTGCTGATCACCGGCGGCGGCTCCGGAATTGGCGCGGCACTGACCGAGGGTTTTGTGCGCCAGGGCGCCAATGTCGCCTTCATCGACATCGCCGACGGCCCAAGCACAGCTCTTGCCGACCGCATCGAGAAAGAATTCGGCCGCCGGCCGCTCTACCTCAAGACCGATTTGCGCGATGTCGAGGCCCTGCGGGCGTCCGCCGCGAAGGCTGCCGAGGCGCACGGCGATGTCACCGTGCTGGTCAACAATGCGGCCTGGGACGAACGCCACGCCGTCGAAGACGTGACGGTCGAGTTCTGGGACAACAACCAAGCCATTAATCTGAGGCCGCATTTCTTCACCGCGCAAGCGGTGGCGCCGGGCATGAAGCGGGCCGGCGGCGGCTCGATCATCAACTTCACCTCGACGTCCTATCTGATCAACCACCCCGACATGCCCTCCTACACGGCCGCCAAGGCCGGTATCCTCGGTCTGACCAAGGGGCTGGCCGGCAAGCTCGGTGTGGACGGCATCCGCGTCAACGCCATCGCACCCGGCTGGGTGATCACCGAGCGGCAGAAGGAGCTCTGGGTGACCGAACAGGGGCTTGCCGCCCATGTCGCCAAGCAGTGCATAAAACAGGTGATGCAGCCCGACGACATCGTCGGCACGGTGCTGTTCCTGGCCTCGGACGCTTCGCGCATGCTGACGGCGCAGATGCTGATCGTCGATGGAGGTTTCCTGTGAGCCAAGCCGGCAACGCACCGGCGGTCGCCGCCGTCGACTGGGGCACGACCCGCATGCGGGTCTGGCTGATCGACGGGCAAGGCAAGATGCTTGCCGAACGCCGCGGCGATGACGGCCTGATCACCGCGCAGCAAAAGGGCTTTTCGACCATCCTCGAAGGGCATCTGGCGGCGATGGGAGCACCAGCGGCGCTGCCCGTCATCATCTGCGGCATGGCCGGGTCCCGCCAGGGCTGGCTCGAAGCGCCCTATGTCACCGTGCCGGCGCCGCTTACCGCCATCCTTGCGGGCGCCGCCAGCGTGCCCGGACAGAGCCGTGACATCCGCATCGTTCCGGGTCTGGCCCAGCGGCTGACTGACGCGCCCGACGTCATGCGCGGCGAGGAAACCCAGCTTGCCGGCGCCGGCCTGCCGGCCAGGGGGCGCCAGTTGGTCTGCATGCCCGGCACCCATTCGAAATGGGTGCTGGTCGAGGATGGCGCCGTTACCGGCTTCGGCACCTGGCCGACCGGCGAGCTGTTTTCCGTGCTTGCCGCGCACTCGATCCTGCGCCATTCGCTCGGCGAACATCCGAAGCCCGTCACATCGGACAATCCGTTCTTCCGCCGCTGGTGCGAAACCGCATTGGGCGAAGGCGGCGATATCACCTCGCGACTGTTTTCGATCCGGGCCGCCGGCCTGCTGCAGGATCTGAAAGCCGACGATGCCGCCGCCTGCCTGTCCGGCCTTTTGATCGGCGGCGAGATCGCCTCCGCCAGCCGCCGGCATGGCGCCGGCGCCGAACCCGTGGTGCTGATTGCCTCCGGCGCGCTGGCCGCACTCTACCAGGCCGCACTTGGGCTTGCTGGGCTTGAGCTCCGGGCCGTCGACGCCGACGAGGCAGTGCGTGCCGGTCTCGTCGAGGCGGCGCGCGAGAACGGCATGATCGCCAGAATTGGAGTTGCCCGATGAGCCAGACCGCACCGTTTCCAAAACTCAAGCGCGGCCTGGTTGCCATCCTTCGCGGGCTCAAGCCCACCGAGGCGATGGCCATGGGCCAGGCGCTGTTCGACGCCGGCATCGAGGCGATCGAAGTGCCGCTGAACTCACCGCAACCGTTCTCGTCGATCGCCCGCATCGTCCAAGTGCTGCCGAAAACGGCGCTGGTCGGCGCCGGCACGGTGCTGACGCCGGCCGATGTCGATGGCTTGCACCAGGCCGGAGGGCGGCTGCTGGTCAGTCCCAACATCGATGCCGAGGTGATGGCGCGCGCCATGCATTACGGCATGGTGACGATGCCCGGCGTGTTCACGCCGACCGAAGCCTTCCTGGCGATCAAACTCGGCGCCTCGGCCCTGAAATTCTTCCCGGCGAGCGTGCTGGGCACCGGCGGCATTTCCGCGATGCGCGCGGTGTTGCCGGCGCAGACATTGGTCGGCGCCGTCGGCGGTGTCTCTGAAAAAGATTTTGCCGGCTACAAGGCTGCCGGCGTGACCGCCTTTGGTCTGGGCTCCAGCCTGTTCAAGCCGGGCATGAGCGTCGACGAGGTGGCCGCGCGTGCGCACGCTGCCGTCGCGGCCTGGGATGCGGTGTTCGGAGAAGCAGGATGAGCGAAGCGATCGTTTCGGTTTTTTCCGATCACGTCTGCCAGCTCGGCGAGGGGCCGAGCTACGATCCCGCCACCGATACGCTCTACTGGTTTGACATCGTCAACAGCCAGCTTCTGGAAAAGCGGCTGTCCGGCGGCGCGACCACCGTCCATGAGCTTGGCCAAATGGCGAGCGCCATCGCCGTCATCGACGACAAGCGCCAGCTGATCGCCGCCGAGACCGGCCTTTATGTCCGCGATGTCGCGACCGGCAAGCTGACGCTGCACACGCCTGTCGAGGCCGACAATCCGGTCACGCGCTCCAACGATTCCCGCGTCCATCCCTGTGGTGCCCTGTGGATGGGCACCATGGGCAAGGGCGAGGAAAAAGGCGCGGGTTCGATCTACTGGTTTTTCAAGGGCGAACTGCGCCAGCTGTTTTCGGACATCACCGTCTCCAATTCGATCTGTTTTACCGAGGATGGGGCGATCGCTTACTACACCGACACCTCGACCGGGATGCTGATGCGCGTCGCCTGCGACCCGGCGACCGGTCTGCCTGCCGGTGAGCCCAAGCTGTTCGTCGACCACCGCTCGGCCAAGGGCTATGTCGACGGGTCGGTGCTCGACCGCGACGGCATCCTGTGGAACGCCGTCTGGGGCGGCAGCGTCATCGAAGCCTACGGACCCGACGGCAAGCTCGTCCGCACGGTCGCCATGCCGGTGACGCAGCCATCCTGCCCAGCCTTCGTCGGCGCCAAGGCCGACCGGCTGGCGGTCACCTCCGCCTGGTCGGGCAAGGATGAGAAGCAGCGTCTGCTGGATCTGCAGGGCGGCATGACCTTTCTGCTCGATATTCCCGTCAACGGCCGCTTCGAGCCGCGCGTGCTGATCGCCTGATCGAACTGGATTCTACGGTCGGACGGTGCGTTGTCACGCCACCGCCCGCACCGTGTCGGTTTCGCGAGAGCCTGACGTCTCGACCATGCGATGGTAGGTGATCGTACCGCCGGGAATCGTTCATCTCATGCCAAGCCGTAAGCCGAAACTGATACTCATCCATGAGCCGGAAAAGGCTTGTTTCGACCGCCTGGTCGCCGACGGCCATGCGCCGCAGCGCGCAACCGAAATCGCGTCCTATCTGGCGCAGTCGACCGATCTCGCTCCTGAATTCGACGTGCTTGGCCGTGCCTGCCAGGCACGCGGCCTGTCGTTCGCGCCGGTGGGGCTCGACGACGCTGCCAGCGTGCTCGCCGGCGAGCATCCCAGCACAACGCTGGTCTGGACGCTGACCGACGGCATCGCCTATTTCCGCGGCGGCGCGGCGCCCGCTTTGGCGCGACTGGGCGGTTTCAAGACAATCGGCGCCGACGATGCGCTGTTCGCGCTCTGCCAGGACAAGTTCCGCTCCGGCGCCGTGCTCGGCGCGCTCGGCCTGCCGGTGCCACAGGCTGGGCTCGCGCGTGACGGCCAATGGCTGGTCGAGCCGCCGGCCTCGCCCGCCGGCTGGTTCGTCAAGCCCAACCGGCTCGGCGCCAAGATCGGCATCTGGCTGGAGTCGCGCTGCAGCGATCTCGCCCACGCTTTGGAGCTCAGCCGGCGCGTCTTTTCGGCCTATCGCGACGATGTCGTCGTCCAGCCCTACGTCGCCGGCCGCAACGTGCGCGCCAGTTTCCTTAGCCTGATGC
>NZ_RZRW01000247.1:0-598 GCF_003998745.1 Mesorhizobium sp. M7A.F.Ca.US.014.04.1.1
TGTGGGCAGGTCCGGGGAGGGCTGCTCGGCCGAGGAATCCATGTTTCGCTCTTAGACCCGCAGGGCGAAAAATGCGAACCGCGATTCACAGAAAAATGATTGTTTCACCCGCCCAGGTGTCGAGTAACAGGTCTCACAAGCCGGCGTTGAACCGTTGCTCGATCTCATTGCGACCCATGCGGTCGAAATCGTCGGGGACGGAAAACTGGCCGGCCATAAAACCGACCCGTCGCGCCTGCAGCGTCGGCTGTTCGATCGGCACGATTCTGGCCAACGGCTTGCCGGCTTTGGCAATAACAAACGACTCGCCTTGGGCTGCACGTCTCACAAGGCGCGACAGATGAGCTTTCGCATCGCGAATGTTTACTGTCTGCGTCAAAGATTGCTCCTCAAAATTGGCATCGAACTCACCCCGTCTTGCTGTCGGCTAGGCCGAAGCCGCCGACGGGGTGGGTCTCGACCTGGAATTCGAAGCCGGCGATGAACGGCCGCGCCTTGGCGATCGCTGCCTGGACTTCGGGAAGCTGCAGCGAGGCCTTGTGGCTTTCGGCGTCGGTCCACACTTCGGTGACCCAGATCGCGTCGGCATCGGCGGTGT
>NZ_RZRW01000247.1:608-8352 GCF_003998745.1 Mesorhizobium sp. M7A.F.Ca.US.014.04.1.1
AGCGGCGGGATCGCGCGCGATGATATAGCTCAGGCAGCCCGACAGGGCGCCGGTGCTGGCGCGCAGGAGGTCCATGACCGCGTCGCGCTGGCCGCGCGACGCCCGCATCTTGCCGATCAGTCCGTACATTCCGTTGTCTCCTTTGAGGTTTTCGACAAGAGCGTGCAGATCGCCAGTATGGCGATAGCCGTTCAAGGCATCAACTGGCCGCCATTCACCTCGATCACCTGGCCGGTGATGTAGCCGCTGAGAAGGTCGGAAGAGAGGAACAGATAGGCGCCGACGCAATCCTGCGCCGTGCCGGCGCGTCCCTGCGGAATGGTGGCGACCATGCCCTTGATCTGCTCGTCGGTCGAATAGCGCTCGTGGAACGGGGTGAGAATGGTGCCGGGCGCCACCGCGTTGACGCGGATGCCGAAGCCGATCAGCTCCTTTGCCATGCCGCGCGTCACATTGGAGACGAAAGCCTTGGCAGAGCCGTAAAGCCCGGCGCCGCCGCCGGCACCATTGCGGGCGGCGATCGAGGAGGTGTTGACGATGAAGCCGCCCTGTTTCTTCAGCCACGGGATCGCCTTGCGCGAAGCAGTCAGCACCGAACGGGCGTTGAGGTCCATCACCGCATCGTAATGCGCCTCGGTCTGCTCGGCATAGGGGATGCGGCCGAGCATGCCGCCGGCATTGTTGACCAGCCCGTCGAGGCGGCCGAAATATTGCGCACTGTCCTCGACGACGCGCTCGACATCGGCGGCAACGGAGAAATCGCCCTGGACGAGAAACACCTCGCCGCCCTTGTCGGCAATCGTCAGGCCGAGCTTCTCGGCGGCGTCGCGGCTCGAGTTATAATGCAGCGCCACCTTGCATTTCTGCGCTGCATAGGCCAGCGCGAGCGCCGCCCCGATGCCGGTCGATGCACCGGTAACCAGCACTGCCTTGCCGGCAAGATCGGGTATGCTGAGTGTGGTGGCTGGCACGGTTCTTCCTCCGGGATGTCTGCCTGCCCTTCGTAGGCCCTTGCCACCCCGGTGTTCAAGCCTTGGAGCAATTCAAGGAAAAGTGTGAGCGCTTTCCCCGGGGGATTTGCGTCAAACAAACCGCTCTACGGACGCAGATAGGCGTAACCCTGGCCTTGCAGTTCGGCGAGTTTGACGACGCCGCCCTTGTCGGCGGCATGAAATCCGGCGAGCAGGTCGGGGAGTGTGATGTCCATGCCGTGCATGGTGTTGGCGCAGGCGTGGGGTTCCAATCCCTGCTGCACCAGGCCGGCGAAGCGCCCGGAAATCGCGGCCGATATGCCTTTCGACTTGAAGGCCGCGAGCGCGGGACCATGCACGACCAGCACGATGTCGACCTTGCCGCCGGTGCCTTCATAATGGTTCTTGATGTTGCCGAGCACGAAATTGACCTTGTCGGTGTCGCTCAAGTGGTAGGCGACTTTTTGCCTTGTGGGCTCGGTGGCGGCTGCCTGTGCTGCCCGCAGACCGAGAAGCGTTCCGGTTCCGGCAAGAACCGTGCGGAACATGTCGCGCCGGCGCATGGCATCCTCCTCCGCTTGGCGGCTGACCGCGAATTGCGTGACTCCAGCCGCAATACTAGCATAAATTGCCGTTGCGTCCTTTCGATGCGGAGGAGAGGTCACATGGCGTTGAAGGAATGGGCGTTTGGGTTGGGGGAATGGAAGACGGTTGCCGGCGCCGGGTTTTGCGCCGTGCTGCTCGGCGCGCTTGCCGGATCGGCCTCCGCCGACGATGCGCTGAAGCTTACCGAACTCAGTCCGAACGGCGCTGATGCCTGTTTCGGCCGCGTCTATGATGGGGCGCATCTCAAGGCGCACCCGAAGCAGAAGGTGGCGCGGATCTTCTTCTACTACGGCCATGATCCGGTCAGCCGGCCGAACGAGGAACCGACCGGGAATTCCGACACGTCCTACAATGCCTTCATCGCCACCACCGTGCGCGGCGCCAAGTCGCCTGAATGGGCCGGCGGCTGGTGCAATCATGCTTCCGAGGACGGCAAGACGGGCCCGGTCCATTGCGGCATGGAATGCGACCGGACGCTTGCGTCGCTGAAGGTCGATGACAAGGGTCGGCTGTTCCTCTCGGATCTGCAGCCCGACATCTATCTCGATGCCGGATCAGAAGAGGAGCTTGGCGCAGCGGAATATGACAGGCGGGCGCTCGGCTCGGAGGATGACAATTTCCGCCTCGACCCGATGCCGGCAGCGACCTGCCAGGCGGAGTTCGCGCGCATCGACCCAGTCGCCGCTGCGCTCGGAGCTCCGCTACGCGAGCGGCTGAAGCCGGACCAGGCGTTCTGCTATGGGCGCGACTACGATGCAGCGCATCTCGGCTCGCACCCCGATCAACTCACCCAGTCGATCCGGGTTTTCCGCGGCAAGGTAGAACTGGCGTCCTTCGCCTCGGGCGGTGACACCGCCAATTGGCCAGACGGCGCCGACATTGCCGTTACCGTCACCACACGGCAGAAATCGGCCAAGGTGACGCAGACCTATTCCTGCCAGGGCGAAGCCGACCAGTGGCGCTGCGCGGCCAGCACGAAGATGAGCAATTTCTCCTGCGACATCGCGCAGAAGGAGATTTTCCTCAAGCGTGGCGCCAACGGCACGATGATGCTGGCCAACCCAAACAGCGCGCTTGCAATCGTCGACCTGTGTTCGAAGGCGGACGCCGGAAAGACGAAATCCGACGACAAGGTCTATCGGCTGCAGCCGATGCCGCAATCGGCCTGCTCGCCTTGAGCTTCAATGGAGGGCGCGAATGGATAAGGCAAAAGTCTTTTGGTCTGGCGGATCGCAAGCAGTACGCATGCCGAAGAAATACCGTTTCGATACCGGCGAGATTTCAATCCTTCGCGAGGGCCGAGCGGTCGTTCTCGAACCGCTTGCGCAGGATTGGGTCTGGCTCGACAGTTTGACCGGGCCACTTGACGACGATTTTGTTGAGGCAGCTTTGGAAGGCCGATAGAGACTGGCGGCGCAGACCATAGGATCCATGCGTGACATCTGAGCGCTGCTGCGGTGCAGAATTCTGTTCCGCTGCACTCTACGGACAAGGTCGCGGCATGGATCTTCGGGTCTCCGCGACGGAGCTTCGCTCCTGCTTCGCCCGTGGATGACGAAGTCGAGAAGCTTCGGTTAATTTTCCCAAGTCGCTACAGGAAATCGCCTCAGGCAAACGGCACGGCGGTTGTGCCCTTCGGCAGCTTGGCCTCGTCGTCGGGCTCGACGTGGATGGTGACGCGCACCGAGGGGATTTCGGCCTTCAGCGCGTCCTCGATGCGGTCGCAGATGACATGGCTGGCGCCGACCGACATGTCTGCGTCGACGACCAGATGAAACTCGATGAAGGTGGCGCGGCCGGCGATGCGCGTCTTGAGGTCGTGCACTTCAAGCGCGCCCTTGCAGTTGGCCGAGATGACGTCGCGGATGCGCATGTGCTCCTGGGTGTCGACGGCGCGGTCCATCAGCCCGTTCATCGACGAGCCGATGACATGCCAGCCCTGCCACAGAATGTTCAGCGCCACGAGGACGGCAAGTGCGGGGTCGAGGATCTGCCAGCCGGTCAGGATCGCCCCGACCAGGCCGCCGAAGACCCCGATCGAGGTCACCACGTCGGTCATGATGTGGTTGCCGTCGGCGACCAGTGCCGGTGATTTCTCCGCCCTGCCGGCGCGGATCAGCGTCCAGGCCCAGAAGGCGTTGATAATCGTGGCAACGCCGTTGACCGCAAGACCTTCCCAAGGCTGTTCCAAGGGTGACGGAGTCTGCCAGGAGCGCCAGACCTCGTTGAGGATCAATAGCGCGGCAAGCACGATCAACACGCCTTCCAGCACTGCCGAGAAATACTCGGCCTTGTGATGGCCGAAGGGATGATCCTGGTCGGCCGGCTTGTGGCTGATCTGGATCGCCCAGAAGGCGGCGACCGAGGCGATGACGTTGACGATCGATTCCAGTGCGTCCGAATAGAGTGCGACTGAGCCGGTGACGTACCAGGCGGCAGCTTTCAGCGCGAGCACGACAAAGGCGACGATAATCGACCAGAAGGCGAGGTTCGCGACCTTGCGCTTCGCGGCCGCCTTGGCCGCGATCGCCATCGTGTTCTCGGCTTCGGCCATGATCGTCAGGCGGCCTTTTCCTTGGCCTTGCGCGGCAGGTGGGCGACGATGTTCTCGATGATGCGCATGCCGGCATTGTGCCCGAGCGTCATGATCGATTCCGGGTGGAATTGCACTGCGGCGATCGGCTCCTTGCGGTGCTCGAAGGCCATGATGACGCCGTCCTCGGTCTCGGCCGTGACGATGAAATCGTCGGGCAGCCGCACCGGATCGGCAAAGATCGAGTGGTAGCGGCCGACGGTGACTTCCTTGGGCAGGCCGGAGAAGATGATGCCGGGCTTGGAGACGCGGATGCGCGACGGCTTGCCGTGCATCGGTATGTGCAGCTGCCGCAGTTCGCCGCCATAGGCCTCGGCCAATGCCTGCAGGCCAAGGCAGACGCCGAAGATCGGCAGTTCGCGGGCGCGCGCCTTCTTGATGGTTGCGGCGCAATCGAAGTCCTTCGGCGTGCCGGGGCCGGGCGACAGCACGACGAGGTCGGGTTTCAGCCGGTCGAAGACTTCCTCATGCACCGGCGAGCGAACGGTCGAGACGTTGGCGCCGGTCTGGCGAAAATAATTGGCCAGCGTGTGGACGAAACTGTCCTCGTGGTCGACCAGCAGGATGTTGACGCCGTCGCCGACGCGCGCGGTGGTGCGCTCGGTGCTGGCGGAATTGCCTGTCTTGGCGTCGCGGATGGCGGAGAGCATGGCGGATGCCTTCAGTTCGGTTTCGGCTTCTTCTTCCTCGGGAATGCTGTCGAACAGCAATGTGGCGCCGGCGCGCACTTCGGCAATGCCGTCCTTGATACGGATGGTGCGGAGCGTCAGGCCGGTGTTCATGTCGCCGTTGAAATTGACCATGCCGATCGCGCCGCCATACCAGGCGCGCGGGCTCTTCTCGTTCTGCTCGATAAAGCGCATGGCCCATAGCTTCGGCGCGCCGGTGACGGTGACCGCCCAGGCATGCGACAGGAAGGCATCGAAGGCATCCATGCCTTCGCGCAGCCTGCCTTCGATGTGGTCGACCGTATGGATCAGGCGCGAATACATCTCGATCTGGCGCCGGCCGATAACGCGCACCGAACCCGGCTCGCAGACCCGCGACTTGTCGTTGCGGTCGACGTCCGAGCACATGGTCAGCTCGGATTCGTCTTTCTTCGAGTTGAGCAGTTTCAGGATCTGCTCTGAGTCGGAAATTGCGTCGTCGCCGCGCTTGATGGTGCCCGAGATCGGGCAGGTCTCGACGCGGCGGCCGTTGACGCGCACGAACATTTCGGGCGAGGCGCCGATCAGATATTCACCTTCGCCCAGATTGATGAAGAAGGAATAGGGCGACGGATTGATGGCCTTCAGCTTGCGCGAAATCTCGGACGGCTGCGTCTCGCAGCGCTCGTAGAACATCTGGCCCGGCACGACCTCGAACAGGTCGCCGCGCTTGAACGAATCCATCGCCTTGCGCACCAGGTCGGCGTATTCTCCGGGTTCATGGTCGCCGCGCGGCGGGATGCGGTCGGGGCTCTTGAACGGCTCGGAGATTTCGTCGCGCGGCAGCCCTTCGGTCGAAAAACCCTCGCCGGCATAGTCGTAGCGGTCGGTCCATGCCTTGGCCGAATAATGGTCGACGACCAGGATCTCGTCAGGCAGGAACAGCACCAGGTCGCGCTGGCTTGGCTTGCGTTCGAGCTTGTAGTCTACCGGGTCGAACTGGAAGGCGAGATCGTAGCCGAAAGCGCCGTAGAGACCTAGATTGGCGTCTTCCTCGGTCTTGAACAGAGCGGTGATGGCGCGCAGCACCGTGAACACCGAAGGAACGCGGCTGCGCTCTTCTTCCGTGAAGACACGGCCGGGCTTGGCGACGTCGAGACGGATGAGCCTTTTCGATGTCTCGGCGATGGTGATATCGGCCAGGCTACCCAGCGCCTTGCCGATGACCGGCAACAACACCTCGCCACGGCCGTTGAGGGCCTCGACACGCATGGCGCGGCCGCGCGCGGAGATAACCAGAGGCGGGTCGATGATGGCGGTGTCCCAGCGCGTGTAGCGGCCGGGATATTCATAGTTTGAGGAAAACACCGCGCCGCGGCGCGAATTCAGGCCGTCGACGTAAGCGTCGATCGCGCCCGCATACGGCCGGTCGTGGCGCGCGCGGGTGATGGTGATGCCACCCGCGGTCACGAAACTTTCCGCGCCGTTTTCCAGAACCTTCATCGTCATTGCCGTCTCCATCAGCTTCTTGGGGCAACGGACCCGGGAATGGCTTGGAAAAAACAAATGGCCGCCCGGACTTTCCGTTGCGGCCACCCTCTCTATTCACGCGCACGTGTTCGAACAGGCCGCTGTCAGCAGGCCCACCACCAAATGGTCTTGATCGAACGCATATTCATGGCGAAATCCATAGCTGCGAAAAGAAGGATGCGCAACAGGTTTGAAAGTCTGTTCGTTGGCCGCCGCTTCTCAGGCTCATGGCACATCGCCAGAGCCGACAGTGCCGCTTAGAGTGCTCATCCAACAGCAGGAAGACGGGAAAATAACCATGACCGAGCAGATCGAGCGTGCGCGGACGTTTCATTCCCTCCACGTCAAGGGCAACCCGGTCGTCCTCTACAATGCCTGGGATCCGGGTTCGGCCAAGATCATCGAGAAAGCGGGTGCCAAGGCGATCGCCACCGGAAGCTGGCCGGTCGCGGCCGCGTTCGGCTACGCCGATGGCGAGAAAATCCCGCTGGAACTGGCGCTCGACAACATCAAGCGCATCGTCGGGTCGGTCGACCTGCCGGTGACCATGGACCTCGAGGGCGGCTACGGCGTTGACCCGGAAATCGTCGCTCGCACGGTGACGTTGGCGCTGCGGGCCGGCGCTATCGGTTTCAATTTCGAGGATCAGATTGTCGGTGGCAGCGGCCTGCATGACATTTCCGTGCAGGCAAAGCGCATCGAAGCCGCGGCGGCGGCCGTCAAGGCTTCCGGCATACCGGCATTCATCAACGCTCGAACCGACATCTTCCTCAAGGCGAAACCGGATGCGCATGATGACCTTCTGCTCGACCAGGCCATCGAGCGCGCACAGGCCTTCGAAAAAGCCGGCGCGCACGGCTTCTTTGCGCCGGGCCTTGGCGACGAAGGCCTGATCGAGACGCTCTGCAAGGCAATTGCGTTGCCGGTCAACATCATTGCGCTGGCGCATGTGCCGCCGCGCCAGCGGCTGGCGGAACTGGGTGTCGCCCGCATCAGTCACGGCCCGGTGCCTTACCGGCAGATGGCGGAATGGCTGGAGGCGAAAGCGCGACTGGCTATTTCGGGCTAAGTCAGTCCTCCAGCGTTCGCGACCGGGCATCAGTGCTCTTCCTGTCGCCGACCAGCTTCAGAAGATCTTCGCCGGCGCGGATGATGCGGCGCGAGCGGCGGGTCAGGATGATGCCGTCCTGCGGCGCGAACACTTCGGTGCGGCCATCGGTTTCACCCGGTGCATGGACGATGGTGGCGAGGCGCGCGCCCTTGGCGACGCGGTCGCCGGGCTTCACGTCGTAGAGCACGGCACCGGCCCGTGGCGCCGGCATCATGTCGATGTTTTCCAATGGCGCCACGAAGCCGGTGAAAGGACCCGGCGCGGGCAGGGCGCTGTCGGCGATCAC
>NZ_RZRW01000248.1:0-8327 GCF_003998745.1 Mesorhizobium sp. M7A.F.Ca.US.014.04.1.1
CATCATGTCCCCCGACAGCAGCCTGCCGGCGCGCGCCCTTGCTCCACGTCGCCACGAAGAGATCCTGCGGCGGCTGGGCGCCCAGGGGTCTGTCAGTGTCGCCGAACTGGCCGGGTTCTTCGATGTCTCGCGCGAAACCATCCGCCGTGATTTGAAGCTGCTGTCGGATAAGGGACGGCTCGGCATCGTCCATGGCGGCGCCGCCCGCTTCGAGCCGAGCGAACCGGCAATGAGCTTGCGCAGCCACGAAAATGCCGGAGGCAAGGCCGCGATCGGCAGGCTGGCCGCCGGTCTTGTAAAGGACGGCATGGTGGTGTTCCTCGATTCCGGCACCACCACATTGGCCATCGCACAAGCCATGGCCGACCTGCGCGATCTCACCATCTGCACGGCGAGCCTGAAGATCGCGCTTCTGCTGTGCCACGTCTCAGGCATGCGCGTGCATGTGCTGGGTGGCGAAGTCGATCCGGGCGAGGAAGCGGCCTCGGGAATCGACATGCTCGAAGCCATGTCGCGCTTTCGCGTCGACATCGCGTTCCTCGGTGGTGGCGCGCTGTCGCCCGACGGCGAGGTGACCGATTTCACCCGCGCCGGCGCCGAACAGCGCAGCCGCATGATCGCGCTTGCCGCCAAAACCTACTTCGTTCTCGACAGCAGCAAGTTCGCAAAGCTGACGCCGCTCAGGATTCCGAATTTTCAACGCGCCGCCGGCGTGATCGTCGACGCGAAACCGCAGGCTGACATCGCTGAAGCGCTTGCGCGCAAAGGGCCTGAGCTGATGATTGCCTCTTTGATGTGATATTTTGTGGTATTTTGTGTTGATATTTGGAATTCGGCTGCTATGATCCAACCGGTGTCAAAACGGCAGGATGTCCCATGGCAAACGAATTCCCTACGCAAGCGCGCGTCGTCATCGTCGGCGGCGGTATCATTGGCTGCTCGGTCGCCTATCATCTGACGAAGCTCGGTTGGACCGATGTCGTGCTGCTCGAACAGGGGCAACTCAGCGGTGGCACCACCTGGCACGCCGCAGGGCTTGTCGGCCAGTTGCGCAGTCATTCCAACATGACCAGCCTGATCAAATACTCCACGCAGCTCTATGGCGAGCTGGAGGCCGAGACCGGGCTCGCCACCGGTTGGAAGAATTGTGGCTCGCTGTCGGTGGCGCGGACCGCCGACCGCATGACGGTGCTGAAGCGCACGGCCGCATCGGCTCGCGCCCAAGGCGTCGAGATCGACGTGATTTCGCCGAAGGAGGCGGCCGATCTATGGCCGGTCATGGCGACCGACGATCTGGTCGGAGCCGTCTGGCTGCCGGGCGACGGCAAGGCCAATCCGACCGATCTCACGCAATCGCTGGCCAAGGGTGCGCGCAATCGCGGCGCGAAAATTTTCGAGCGGGTCAAGGTCACCGGCATCAGCGTGAAGAACGGCGTCGCCTGCGGTGTCGAGACGGACCGCGGCAACATTGCCGCCGAGATCGTCGTCAATTGCGCCGGCCAGTGGGCGCGCAAGGTCGGGCTGATGTGCGGCGTCTCGGTGCCGCTGCATTCGGCCGAGCACATGTACATCGTTACCGGCAGGATCGAGGGCGTGCATCCGGACCTGCCGGTCATGCGCGACCCCGACGGGTTCATCTATTTCAAGGAAGAGGTCGGCGGCCTGGTCATGGGTGGCTTTGAGCCGCACGCCAAGCCGTGGGGCATGAATGGCATTCCCGAAAATTTCGAGTTCGCGCTGTTGCCGGACGATTGGGATCAGTTCGAGATCCTGATGGAAAACGCGCTGGTCCGCGTGCCGCAATTGGCCAAGGCCGAGGTCAAGAAATTCTACAACGGTCCCGAAAGCTTCACGCCGGACAACAATTTTCTCCTCGGCGAGGCGCCGGAACTGAAGAATTTCTATGTCGGCGCCGGCTTCAACTCCATGGGCATCGCCAGCGCCGGCGGCGCGGGCAGGGCGCTGGCGGAATGGATCGTCAACAGCGCGCCGACCATGGATTTGTGGCCGGTCGACATCAGGCGTTTCGCCTCCTTCAACAACAATCCGCGCTGGCTGCATGACCGTGTCAAGGAAACGCTCGGCTTGCATTACGCCATGCCGTGGCCGAACCGTGAACTGGACACGGCGCGGCCGTTCCGCCGCTCGCCGCTCTACGACCGGGTCGCCGCCAAAGGTGCCTGCTTCGGTTCCAAGATGGGCTGGGAGCGCGCCAACTGGTTCGCGGCACCGGGAGAGAAGACCGAGAACGACTATGCCTTCGGCCGCCAGAACTGGCACGAGGCGGTCAAGCGCGAAATGAAGGCGACACGCGAAGCCGTCGCCGTCTTCGACCAGACCTCTTTCGCCAAGCTCCTCGTGCAGGGCCGCGATGCCTGCGCCGTGCTCAACTGGATCTGCGCCGGAAATATTGAGGTACCGGACGGTACGTCTGTTTACACGGGCGTGCTCAATGCACGCGGTGGCTATGAGAGCGATCTCACCGTTATGCGGCTCGGCGCGGAGAAATTCCTCATCGTCACCGGGTCCGCACAAGCTGTCCACGATGCCGACTGGATCGTCAAAAACATTCCATCCGACGCGCATGCAATCGTGACCGACGTCACCTCGTCCTACGCGGTGCTGGCGTTGATGGGACCGCGATCACGCGATCTGCTGGGCAAACTCTCCTCGGCCGATCTTTCCAACGCCGGCTTTCCCTTCGCCACCATCCGCGAGATCGATATCGGCTATGCCACCGCCTATGCCAACCGTATGACCTATGTCGGCGAACTGGGCTGGGAACTGATCGTGCCGACAGAATTCGCCGTCGGCGTCTATGAGGCGTTGCATGAGGCGGGCCGTGAATTCGGTCTGCTGGACGCCGGCTACTATGCGCTCGATGCCTTGCGCATCGAAAAGGGTTTTCGCGCCTGGGGCAGGGAGTTGACGCCTGAGATCGACCCCTGGCAGGCCGGGCTTGGCTTCGCCGTGGCGATGGACAAGCCAGGTGACTTTATCGGCCGCGACGCGCTGGTTGAGACGAAGCCATCGGCAGCACCGGCAAGACGCATCGTGCTGTTCACGCTCGATGATGCCGAGCCGATGCTGTGGGGCGGCGAACTGATCCTGCGCGACCGCAAGCCGGTCGGCGAAGTCCGCTCGGCCGCCTACGGCCACACGCTTGGCCGCTCGGTGGCGCTCGGCCTGATCGAGAACGAGGCGGGCGTCGACGCTGCATTTCTCACCGGTGGTCGTTTCGAGATCGACCTTGCCGGCGTTCGCCATGCCGCGACAGCACATCTGCGCAGCCCCTACGACCCGAAGTCGGAGCGGGTGAAGGCTGATGCGGTGGAGATCAGGGCCGCCGCTTAATCCGCTGACATCGAGCGCGCCATATCCAGGAAAGCCCGCACCAGTTTGCCGCCGCTGCGTTCACGCAGGCAGATCAACGCCTCGTCCATCAGGGTCTCGGGAGCATCGATGGTGATCGGCACCAGCCGCGAATCCTGGCCGAATTCGGCCGCCGAGACAAAGCCGATGCCGGCGCCCGAGGCGACGATCTCGCGGACGGCTTCGCGGCCCTCGGCTTCGATCGCCGGCCTCAATTCGATTTTCGAGGCGGCTGCGAGATCTTCGAGTTTCTGACGCGTCTTCGATCCACGCTCGCGCATGACCAGTGATTCCTGCGCGAGCTGCTTGAGGGTGAGCGACTTTTTCGCGGCCAGCGGGTGGTCGACGGATGCAAACGCGATGATCGGCGTCGAGTTGAGTTTCAGCACCTCGAAATCGCGCCCCGTCGGCACCTCGCCCAGCACGCCGATATCGGCATCGTAGCTGTAGAGGCTGCTGATCACCGTCTCGGTGTTGCCGGCGCGCACCGAAACCTGCACGCCGGGGTAGCGGGCCCGGAAGCTGCCGAGAATATGAAGCAGATGATGTGCGGCATCGGCGACGATGCGCAGCGTGCCGGAACGCAGGGCGCGGGACTCCGTCAGGAGTTCGAGCGCCTGTTGCTCGGTATCGAACATGCGGTGGGTTATTTCGAGCAATTTCTGGCCCGAATGGGTCAGCGTGACCTGCTTCTTGTTCCGGTTGAACAGCAGCACATCATACTCTTCCTCGAGCTTGCGCACCTGGTCCGAGATCGCCGGCTGGGTCAGGAAGAGCGCCTCGGCGGCGCGAGAAAAGCCACCGCAGATGGCCACCTGGTGAAAGGCTCGCAACTGGACGTAGCGCATCTCCCGTGCCTCCGACACTTCTGAAATCGCCGACATCTTATCATAAGGATTGCTTAGGAAAAGATCGAAAGGAACGATTTGACTTATGTTTTGCCGACCCTCAGCCTGAGCATGGGTCGACATCCCTGCCGGCCGTTGGCACCGGAGGCGTCGCCATGCAATTTTCCATCATCCTGCTGCATCTGGCGGGTGCGGTCATGCTGCTGCTCTGGGCCGTGCATATGGTGCGCACGGGTGTCGAGCGGGCCTGCGGGCCCGCTTTGCGTGATGCCCTGAGGCAAGCCCGGGGTGAGCGGATCAGATCGGCCGGCGTCGGCACCGTGCTTGCCGTGCTGCTGCAGAGCTCGACCGCCGTCGCTATCCTGGCGGCCGGGTTTGCCGCCAGCGGCATGGTTTCGGTGTCGGCCGGGCTGGCGATCCTGCTGGGCGCCGATCTCGGTTCCGCCCTGGTCGTGCAGGTGCTGTCGTTCGACCTCAGCTGGCTTGTGCCGGCGCTGATCCTGGTCGGCGGCGCGATGGCCCTGAAGTTCGAAGTGGCTGGCATCAGGCATAGCGGGCGAATCCTGATGGGGGTCGCCTTCGTCCTGTTGTCGCTGCATATGATCGGCGAGGCGACCGCACCGATGCGGCAGAGCACCTTGCTGCCACTGGTGATCTCCTATCTGCGCGCGGACTATTTCACCGCCTTTGCCGCCGCTGCCCTGTTCACATGGCTGATCCACTCCAGCGTCGCGGCGATCCTGCTGTTCGTCACGCTTGCCGCACAAGGCGTCTTGCCGGTCGAGGTCGGTCTGTTCTTCATCCTCGGCGCCAATTGCGGCGGCGCGCTGATCGCGGTTTGGCTGACGCGCGGCGAAGCCGTCGAGGCGCGCCGTATCCCGCTCGGCAATCTGATCTTTCGCGGCACGGCGGCGCTGGCGGCTTTGTTCGCGCTTCAGGCCGTGACCTTCCCGGCGCATCTGTTCGGCGCAACCGAAGGCCGCCAGCTGGTCAACCTGCACCTTGCCTTCAATCTGGTGCTGGTCATCTGCTGCTTGCCGTTCACCGGCATGATGGAGCGGCTGGTCGCCTTGTTGATCGCAGACAGGCCGGTGGCAAAGGCCGGAGAGGGTGGAGACCTGATGTCGCGCCGCACCAGCGCGCTCGACCGCACCGTCATGCGCACACCCGGTCTTGCGCTAGCCAGTGCCACCCGCGAGCTGCTGCGCATGGGCGAAGTCGTCGAGGTGATGCTGCGCCCAGTGATGGATTTCTTCGACGCCGGCACCGGCGACCAGATACGCCAGGCTCAAAAACTCGATGAGGAGGTCAACCGCGCCCATACCGAAATCAAGCTCTACATTGCCGAAGTCAATCGCGGCAGCATGAGCGTGGCCGAAGCGCAGCGCGGCATCGAGCTCACCGACTTCGCCATCAATCTCGAACGCGCCGGCGACATCGTCGCCAAGAACCTGCTCGTGCTCACCCAGGAGCTGCGTGACAAGAACCTGCGCTTCTCACGCGACGGCTGGAGCGAACTGGCCGGGCTTCACAACCGTGTCATGGCCAACATGCAGCTTGCACTCAATGTGCTGGTGTCGAGCGATCTCGATTCGGCGCGGCAACTCGTCGTCGAGAAGGAGCGGATGCGCAGACTGGAACGCACGAGCCACGACCGTCACCTCAAGCGCCTGCAATCGGGAATGCCGCAGAGCATCGACACCAGCGACATCCACCTGGAGGCCGTGCGGGCGCTGAAGGAGATCAACTCGCTGATGGCCTCGGTCGCTTATCCCTTGCTGACGCAGAGCGGTGATCTGCTCGAAAGCCGGCTGGCGAGAGGGGCTGCGGAAGTGAGGGCTCCTGCAATGGCCTGAGGACGGATTCCCGCCCGGCAGGCCATCACTAAAATCTATACATCGATACAAAATAACGATTTTACAAATAGATCATTCAGGCCAAGAATAAGGCCACATCGAACGCAGATCGAGCGGAGGACAACATGCTCGCCGAGACGAAATTTGCCGCGGAGCCGCTGGCCAGCCCGGCGCTGGGCGAGCCGTATCTTCTGACCCCGGGGCCGCTCACCACGGCCTATTCGGTCAAGCAGGCGATGTTGCGCGACTGGGGATCGTGGGACGGCGACTTCCGCGCCATGACATCGGATATGCGTCGCCGGCTGCTGGCGCTGACCGGGGACAGGAACGATGAGTTCGACTGCGTGCCGATGCAAGGCAGCGGTTCTTTCTGCGTCGAAGCGATGCTGGGGTCGTTCGTGCCCAGGGACGGCAAGGTTCTTGTGCTGGCCAACGGCGCCTACGGCCTGCGCGCCGCGCAGACCATGCAGTATCTCGGCCGCGCCTATACGCTGATCGACAAGGGTGACTATCTGCCCCCGCGCGGCGACGAGGTGGCAGCGGCCCTCGCGGCCGACCCTGATATCACCCATGTCATCGCCATCCATTGCGAGACCAGTTCCGGCATCCTCAACCCGGTCGCTGAAATTGCCGAAGCCGTCCATGCCAAGGGTCGCAAGCTGCTGGTCGATTCCATGAGTGCGTTCGGCGCCGTGGCGCTCGACGTCAACGAAATCCGCTATGAGGCGATGGTCTCGTCCGCCAACAAGTGCATCGAAGGCGTTCCGGGTTTTGGCTTCATCATCGCGCGCAAGAGCGAACTGGAGGCCGCCAAAGGCAGGAGCCATTCGCTGTCGCTCGATGTCCACGCCCAGTGGGCGCACCTGAACAAGACCGGCCAGTGGCGCTACACGCCGCCGACGCATGTCGTGGCCGCCTTCCTCGAAGCACTGCGCCAGCATGAGGCCGAAGGCGGCGTCGCCGGCCGTGGCGCCCGCTATACGAGGAACCGCGACGTTATGGTGGCCGGCATGCGCGACCTCGGTTTCGAGACACTGCTCCGGGATCGCTGGCTGTCGCCGATCATCGTCACCTTCTTCAACCCGGCTCATGCCAGTTTCGCGTTCGACCGTTTCTACGACCTGATGAAGGACAAGGGCTTCATCATCTATCCGGGCAAGCTGACCGCCGTGGATTCGTTCCGCGTCGGCTGCATCGGCCAGATGGACGAACATGTCATGCGCCGCGTCGTCGAGGCGGCAGCGTTCTCGCTTCATGAAATGGGCGTCGACACCGCCGCCCCACCCGCCGCGGCACTTGCCGAACGCGCCAAACTCGCCGCCTGAAGCGGCCGACTTCGAGGATATCAGATGAACCAGATGTCTCCTGTCACCGTGTCGGTCAACGGCCGCACCTATGCCTGGCCGCGCGTGCCGGCGATCGCCATCTGCCTTGACGGCTGCGAGCCGGCCTATCTCGACGAAGCGATAAAGGCCGGGCTGATGCCGGCTCTGGTCAGGATCAAGCAGAAGGGCACGGTGCGCTTTGCGCACTCTGTCATTCCGAGCTTCACCAACCCCAACAATCTGTCGATCGCCACCGGCCGGCCGCCGTCGGTGCATGGCATCTGCGGCAACTATCTCTATGAGCGCGAGACCGGCAAGGAAGTGATGATGAACGACCCGCGCTTCCTGCGCGCGTCGACCATCTTCCAGGCCTTCTACGATGCCGGCGCCAAGGTCGCCGTGGTCACCGCCAAGGACAAGCTGCGTGCGCTGCTCGGCAAGGGCCTCGCCTTCGACGAAGGCCGCGCGCTGTGCTTCTCTGCGGAAAAATCCGACACCACCAGCAAGGCCGAGCACGGCATCGACAATGCCTCGAAGCACTTTGGGCTGCCGGTGCCGGAGGTTTATTCGGCCGAGCTGTCGGAATTCGTCTTCGCCGCCGGCGTCCAGCTGCTGAAGGAATTCCGCCCCGACATCATGTATCTGACGACCACCGACTATGTGCAGCACAAATATGCGCCCGGCGTGCCGCAGGCCAACGCCTTCTACGAGATGTTCGACAAATACCTGACCGAGCTCGATGCGCTGGGTGCTGCCATCGTCGTCACCGCCGACCATGGCATGAAGCCCAAGCACAAGGCGGACGGTTCGCCTGATGTCGTCTATGTCCAGGACCTTCTCGACGAGTGGCTGGGCAAAGATGCCGCCCGCGTCATCCTGCCGATCACCGACCCCTATGTCGTGCATCATGGCGCGCTGGGTTCCTT
>NZ_RZRW01000249.1:0-8308 GCF_003998745.1 Mesorhizobium sp. M7A.F.Ca.US.014.04.1.1
GGCCACGGACACCGCCGAGACGCTGGACGACATCATTGCCCGCCGCGTCGCCTTCCTGACCGCCTATCAGAACGCCGCCTATGGCAGGCGTTATGCCGGAAAACTGGCCGCGTTGCGCGCCGCCGAAGCGAAGGCCGTGCCTGGTTCGACCGCGGTGTCGCAGGCTGCCGCCAGGAACCTGTTCAAGCTGATGGCGATCAAGGACGAATACGAGGTGGCGCGTCTTTACACGGACGGCTCTTTCGCCGCCGAACTGGGCAAGCAGTTCCAGAGCTACGAAAGGCTCGAATTCCACCTCGCTCCGCCGATCATGGGCCGTCGCGGCAATGACGGAAGCCCGCGGAAATCGAGCTTCGGCCCGTGGATGATGAAGGGTTTTCGCGTGCTGGCGGCGATGAAGGGCCTGCGCGGCACTGCCTTCGACCTGTTCGGCTACACCGCCGAACGGCGCATGGAGCGGCAGCTGCTGGCGCGGTACGAGGCGGATCTGGAGCTCATCGCCGGATCGTTGGCCCCAGCCAGGGTCGATGCGGCGGTTGCGCTGGCCTCGGTGCCTGCCCTCATCCGCGGCTATGGCCACGTCCGCCAAGCCAGCGCGCAAAAGGCCGCCGGCGAGCGCCAAAGGCTGCTCGAACGCCTGTCGAGTACGCCGGCGCGGCCCGAACTTCAGGCCGCCGAATGACCGATACGCCTTGTTTACCTGAACGACAGTTTCCTTGCTTTCCGCTGCGTCACCCGGCTTGACGGCAGGAGCGCGAGGGTCTCTCTAAATCTTTCTTAAGGCGGATGTGGCACTGCTTGGCTCCCCAGGGTTGGGATTCAGGCGTTGAATCTGCGAAAAAAGAACGAGATCCCGGTCGACGTCTATATTCCGTTCGTGGAAACCCTGTTTCGCGACGGGCTGACGCTTTCGATCGGCATTCTCGCGCAGACTTTCCTGATCGGCCTGGTCTGGTGGAAGGGCGGCGATCCGCGGTATTTGCTGGTCGCGATCTCGATGGTTCTCATCGGTGTGTTCCGCATGAGAAACTTTCGAAAATACAACAGCATGCCGTCGCCGACGACCTGGGAAGAGGCGCACAAGCGTGAGAATGACTACATTCTCTATGGCTCCCTGCATGGCTTGACGCTTGGCGCTTTCTGCCTGCTCGGCATCTATTTCGCGCGCGATGGTTTCGCCGAAATCGCCTCCGTTTGCCTGACGCTCGCGACGGCGACCTCCATCGCCGGCCGCAACTACGGCTCGCCGCGCATGGTCACCATCCTGACCATTGCCTTGACCTGGCCGATCTCGCTTGGCTTCCTGCTGCGCGGCGACATCTACCATGTCCTCCTCGGGCTGCTGTCGGCGCCGTTCCTGTTCGCCATCCGGAAATTCGCCAACACCGTACGCGATGTGCTTTTTGCGGCCGTCTCGGAAGAGAAGAAGGCCAACCGCATTGCCCAGCGCTTCAACCGGGCGCTCAACACCATGTCGCACGGCCTTGTCATGCTCGGTCCGGACGGCCGCGTCGCGGTGGCCAATGCCGAGGCCGCGCATCTGATGTCGCTCAAGTCGCCCGACGCGCTGCTCGGACGGTCGATCCACGGTCTGTTGATGCGCGGTGTCGCCGGCGGCATGCTGGCGCCCAAGGATTGCCGCTACATCGAGGCGCAGCTGACGCGTGCCCTGCGTGAGGGTCGCGACCGCAAGGTGCTGGTTTCCCTCGCCAACGGCCAGCATTACGAGTTCTCGGCTCGCGAGGGCAGCCAGGAACTGGGCGTCATCACCTTCGAGGACGTCACCGCCCGTGTCGAGGCGGAAGACAAGATCCGCTTCATGGCACGCTACGACAATCTCACCGGCCTGCCCAACCGGGCCTATTTCCATGAATTGGTGGGCGAGGCCATGGCGTCCGGCGATCGCGACCGTCTCTGCGGCCTTGCGGTGCTCGATCTCGACGATTTCAAGAGCGTCAACGACACGCTTGGCCATCCGATCGGCGACGGCTTGATCTATGCCGTTGCCGAGCGGCTTGGCGCCATTGCCAAGCAAGATATCACGGTCAGCCGTTTCGGTGGCGACGAGTTCATGATCTTCTTCGACCGCGTCGAGGATGAGAGCCATCTGACCAGCCAGCTCGACGAGATATTCGCCGGCCTGCAAGGGGAAGTCGACGTCGCCGGTCACGGGCTGCGCATTCAGGCCAGCGGCGGCGCGGTGCTGTCACGGGTCAAGGATACCGATGTCGACGCCATGATCGTGAAGGCGGACCTGGCGCTCTACAAGGCCAAGGAACTCGGCAAGAACAGCTGGCGATTGTTCGAAGCTTCGATGGATGCCGCCTTCCGCAACCGTCAGCTGATGAAGGCGGATCTGCGCACCGCGGTAGAGGGCAAGAGCCTGCGGGTGGTCTATCAGCCGATCGTGGCGATGAGCACCATGCGTATCGCCAGTTGCGAGGCGCTGTGCCGGTGGGATCATCCAGATCTCGGGCCAATCTCGCCCAGCATCTTCATTCCGCTTGCCGAGGAAATGGGCATCATTTCCGAGATCAGCACCTTCGTGCTGCAGGCAGCCTGCGCCGAATGCGCCAAATGGCCCGACCAGACCAGCGTTTCGGTCAATCTCTCGGCCAAGGATTTCCGCAGCCGCGATGTCATCCAGAAGGTTCGCGATGCGTTGGCCGGCACCGGCCTCGCCGCCAGTAGGCTCGAGATCGAGGTCACCGAAACGGCGCTGCTCGACGACAAGTCGCTGACGCGCCAGTATATTGAGGAGCTGAAGCAGCTTGGCGTGCGCATCGCGCTCGACGATTTCGGCACCGGCTATTCGAGCCTGAGCTACCTGCACAAGCTGCCGCTCGACAAGATCAAGATCGACCGCTCTTTCCTGATGGACGTCACCCAGAATCCCCGTTCGCTCGAGCTGCTCAAGGGTATCGTCAACCTGTCGCGGCCGCTGGGGCTTTCGGTGACCGTCGAAGGGGTCGAGACCTTCGAGCAGCTCAAGATCCTGGCGCTGCAGGTCAAGCCTGATCTTGTCCAGGGGTTCCTGTTCGGTTCGGCGCTCAGCGCTTCCGGCATCGAGACGATGTCGAACACGGTATGGCCCTTCGCCAAGGATATCAGGACCGCCAAAAAGGCGGTACGCCGCTGATTTGCGGCGCCTGGCGCATGGTGCCCAGGCACTGAGAGCCCATCCCTGTTTCCATCAGGATTGAACAGGCGCCCAGGCTTTAGGCATTCACTGCATTCGAGGTTTCTTTGCACATCGCGGGCCATGCCAGAATTTCAGCCGCTTCCCGTCATGTTCGAGACACGCTCTTTCCCCGTCGCGACGCAGAAAACGAAGAAAACCACCAATTTTAGTTTTATTTTAGCAATCGTTAACCTTAACGACTGGTAAACGGGCTGCTTCCTGTTTTCATCTTTTACATCCCAAGACCCTGTCGTAGTGTCGGATCGCGGCGGCAATGTACGGGGATTGAGTTGATGATTGTGCAGTTGAGTTCGCTTCGTCCGGTGACGGGCGAGGACGGCAAGGACGCCGCCGACACCATGTCCAGCTTCGCCCGCAACGTTTCGGCGATGCTTGAGCGGACAGAGTACCGCCGCTGCGACAAGGGCGAAGATCTCGAGGACATCTACCGCCTGCGCTACAAGTCATATCGCTCGAACGATATGGTGCCCGACAACGAAAACCATACCATTCACGATGAGCTCGACGAGGCACCGAATGTGTACCGCTTCGGGGTCTATATCGACCAGGAACTCGTCAGCACGCTGCGTATCCATCACGTCACCTTGGCGACGCCGATGTCGCCTTCCACCAAGGCCTTTGGCGACATCGTCATGCCGATGCTTCGTGACGGACTGAGCTTCATCTGTCCCAGCCGGTTTGCGTCCGATCCCGAATGGTCGCGCGTCTACCCGCAGATTCCCTACCTGACGCTGCGGCTGGCCGGCATGGCGTGCTTCCATTTCAACGCGCCCTACTGCCTGTCGACCATTCGTGAGGATCACGCCGGCTTCTACAAGCGTATCTACTACTCGGAGAAGATCAGCGAGTCGCGCGCCTATCCGGGCGTTTTCAACAAGGTCGTGCTCTACCGCGCCGACGTCAACGCAATCCGCGAGCGGTCCTTCTCACGGTTCCCGTTCTTCCGCTCGACGCCAATGGAGCAGCGCATGCTGTTCGATACGCCGCATGTCGGGGAACTCGCGCCGCTGACCATCCTGCCGACGGCAAAATACTATCACGAAGCCGCCTGATACGGCAGGGATCCACACGATTTTGCAGGGCCGACAGGAGCCTTTTGGCGACTTCGGCGTTCTGGGTGAGGCCACGAGCAGCGCTCCGGGTCGATCTGAGGTTTTTGAGGGAACCCGCCATGACCATTTCCACACTTGCGCTAACCCCGCTCATCTCGCTGATCGCCGGCGTGCTGATCCTGGTCATGCCAAGGCTGTTGAACTACATCGTCGCGCTCTATCTGATCGTCGTCGGGTTGCTCGGGCTATTTCCGCATCTAGCCGGCTGAGGCTCCGGCTTAGGCCACGCAAGCGTCCGCCCTTCGGAGTTCCGCATCAAGCATCAGAATCCAGCGATCGGACTCCGTCGCGGCGTCGACTGCTGGCTTCAATCTTTCTTTGAGGCAGTTGTCGGTTGTTGTGCGGCAATAGCGCCATTGCTCTCGGCGCGGCTTTTCGCTATGTGCCTGAAAGATGTCTTCGAAGGGGTATTCCTATGGCTGATCACTCGCCGACTGGTCCTGTCGAACTGGGCGCGAAGATGGACTATGCCGAGCATGACCGCACCTATGCGGGCTTCCTCGCGCTGGCCAAGTACGGCTCGCTGTTTTGTGGCGCCCTGCTCCTGGCGATGGCCTTCGGCTTCTTCGCGGGCGGCTTCTTCTCGGCGACCATTCTGTTCGTGCTGATTCTGGCTGTCGGCGCCTTTATCCTCCGATAGATTTTTCCGACATCTTGTCCACGGCGCCGCCGCGAGGCCGGCCGGCGTCTTGCGGGAAATAGCTTCCGGCCGAAAGGATCATGCGGTGGGACAGACGGTTTTCATCCCTCGTGAGCTCGATGCCAACGAGCCGCGCGTCGCGGCTTCGCCCGATACGGTGAAACGGCTGGCGGCGTTGGGCTTCGACGTCGTCGTCGAGGCCGGTGCCGGTCTGAAATCGCGCATCATCGATGCCGACTATGCGAGCGCCGGCGCTGCTATCGGCAAGGCTTCCGATGTCGCCAAGGCCGATGTGGTGCTGAAGGTGCGCCGGCCTGGTGATGCCGAGCTGAAGAGCTACAAGCCCGGCGCGGCTGTGATCGCCATCATGGACCCCTACGGCAACGATGCCGCCGTGGCAGCTCTTGCCAAGGCCGGCGTCACCGCTTTCTCGATGGAATTCATGCCCCGGATCACCCGCGCGCAGTCGATGGACGTTTTGTCCTCGCAGGCCAATTTGGCCGGCTATCAGGCGGTGATCGACGGGGCTTCGGAATATGACCGCGCCTTGCCGATGATGATGACGGCGGCCGGCACGGTGCCGGCGGCGAAGGTCTTCATCATGGGCGTTGGCGTCGCCGGCCTGCAGGCGATCGCCACCGCGCGCCGGCTTGGTGCGGTTGTCACCGCCACCGACGTTCGCCCCGCCGCCAAGGAACAGGTCGCCTCGCTCGGCGCCAAGTTCCTCGCGGTCGAGGACGAGGAATTCAAGGCGGCCGAAACGGCCGGCGGCTACGCCAAGGAAATGTCGAAGGAATATCAGGCCAAGCAGGCGGCACTCACATCAGAGCACATCGCCAAGCAGGATATCGTCATCACCACGGCGCTCATTCCCGGCCGGCCGGCGCCCAAGCTGGTCTCGGCGGCGATGGTCGCTTCGATGAAGCCGGGCTCGGTGATCGTCGACCTCGCGGTCGAGCGCGGCGGCAATGTCGAGGGCGCCGAAGCCGGCAAGGTGGTCACCACCGCCAACAACGTCAAGATTGTCGGCCATCTCAATGTGCCTGGCCGCATCGCGGCGTCGGCCTCGCTGCTTTATGCCAGGAACCTGTTCGCCTTTCTCGAGACGCTGGTCGATAAGACGGCCAAGACGCTTGCCATCAATCGCGACGACGATCTGGTCAAGGCAACGATGCTGACCGATGGCGGCAAGGTGGTTCATCCGGCTTTCGTGAAAGCCGACCAGCAGCCGGCAAAGGGCCAATATGTCGAGCCGGCCGCGATCCCGGCCAAGACCATGGTCGCCGATGCTTCGCCCAAGAAAGCCGCGCCCAAGAAGGCGGCCGCACCCAAGTCGCCCTCGTCGAAGCCGAAAGGGATCGCGTGATGGACCAGACCCTGCAGAAAGCCCTCGACCAGCTCGACCAGGCCTCCGCCGCCGTCCGGCTGGCGGTGCACAATCTGGCGACCGCGCCCGGCGGCACTGACGCGGCCGGTGATGCCGCGCATGCGCTCTCCGGCGGCGCCATCGATCCCTTCGTCTTCCGCTTCGCCATCTTCGTCCTGGCGATCTTCGTCGGCTACTACGTCGTCTGGTCGGTGACCCCCGCACTGCATACGCCGCTGATGGCCGTCACCAATGCCATCTCCTCGGTCATCGTCGTCGGCGCGCTGCTTGCCGTCGGCATCGCCGCCTCCGGCATTGCCGCGGGCTTCGGCTTCGTCGCGCTGATGCTGGTTTCGGTCAACATCTTCGGCGGCTTCCTCGTCACCCAGCGCATGCTGGCCATGTACAAGAAGAAGGACAAGTAGAGCGCCATGAACGCCAACTTCGCGTCCTTCCTCTACCTCGTCTCCGGTGTCCTGTTCATCATGGCGCTGCGCGGCCTGTCGCATCCGACCACCAGCCGCCAGGGCAATCTCTACGGCATGATCGGCATGGGTATTGCCATCGCCACCACACTGGCTCTGGCGACCCCGTCCGCCGGCCGCTTCGGCCTGATCGTGCTCGGCCTTGCCATTGGCGGCGGCGTCGGCGCCGTTACCGCGCGCCGCATCGCCATGACCTCGATGCCGCAGCTGGTCGCTGCCTTCCACTCGCTGGTCGGCCTCGCCGCCGTCATGGTGGCGGCTGCCGCGATCTATGCCCCGGAAAGCTTCGGCATCGGCACGGATGGCGACATTCATGCCCAGGCCCTGATCGAGATGAGCCTTGGCGTCGCCATCGGCGCCATCACCTTCACCGGCTCGGTCATCGCTTTCCTCAAGCTCGATGGCCGCATGTCCGGCAAGCCGATCATGATCGGCGCACGCCACTTCATCAACGCCGCACTTGCTATCGCGCTCGTCGTGCTGATCGTGTTGCTGGTCACCACCGAGTCCAAGCTGGTCTTCTGGCTGATCGTTGCCGCCTCGCTGGTGCTCGGTATCCTGCTGATCATCCCGATCGGCGGCGCCGACATGCCGGTCGTCGTCTCGATGCTGAATTCCTATTCCGGCTGGGCGGCGGCGGCGCTGGGCTTCACGCTCGGCAATCTGGCGCTGATCATCACCGGCGCGCTGGTCGGCTCATCCGGCGCGATCCTGTCCTACATCATGTGCAAGGGCATGAACCGAAGCTTCATCTCGGTCATTCTCGGCGGCTTCGGTGGGGAGACGGCAGCGGCCGCCGATGACGGCATCGAACGCACGGTCAAGCAGGGTTCTGCCGACGATGCCGCCTACCTCATGATGAACGCCCAGAAAGTCATCATCGTGCCGGGCTACGGCATGGCGGTTGCCCAGGCGCAGCATGCGCTGCGCGAAATGGCCGACAAGCTCAAGGCCAATGGCGTCGACGTGAAGTACGCCATCCACCCGGTCGCCGGCCGCATGCCCGGCCACATGAACGTGCTGCTCGCCGAAGCCAATGTGCCCTACGACGAGGTGTTCGAGCTTGAGGACATCAACTCGGAGTTCGCGCAAGCCGACGTTGCCTATGTCATCGGCGCCAACGACGTCACCAACCCGTCCGCGCGCGACGACAAGTCCTCACCCATCTACGGCATGCCGATCCTCGACGTCGACAAGGCGCGCACCTGCCTGTTCGTCAAGCGCTCGCTCGGTTCCGGCTATGCCGGTATCGACAACACGCTGTTCTACAAGGACGGCACCATGATGCTGCTCGGCGACGCCAAGAAGATGACCGAAGAGATCGTCAAAGCCATGGATCACTGATCCGGGATAAGCGCCGGGACACGCCAAGAATCGCCCGGCTTCGCGCCGGGCTTTTTCTTGGCAGGCTTTCTTGGCTTGACGGCGATTTCGGCGCTACGATGACGAATTCCCGCCTCGACGGCGGGATTGTCGTCGACGGGGCGGTTGGTGCCTGACCCG
>NZ_RZRW01000250.1:0-8302 GCF_003998745.1 Mesorhizobium sp. M7A.F.Ca.US.014.04.1.1
GGGTTACATCAGTCAAAACTCTTCCCTATAAGGCCCTCCTAGCCTGATACCAGAATCGCGAGCACAACCGGCCGGGTCTTCCCGTCCCGGTTTTTTGTGCAAGCCGCCCGCCGAACGGACCTTTGACATGCCAAGACGCACTGACATCAAGTCGATCCTGATCATCGGGGCCGGCCCCATCGTCATCGGCCAGGCCTGCGAGTTCGACTATTCCGGCACGCAGGCCTGCAAGGCGCTGAAGGAGGAAGGCTTCCGCGTCATCCTGGTCAATTCCAACCCGGCCACCATCATGACCGACCCGGAACTGGCCGACGCCACCTATATCGAGCCGATCACGCCTGAAGTGGTGGCCAAGATCATCGCCAAGGAGCGGCCCGACGCGCTGCTGCCGACCATGGGCGGCCAGACCGCGCTCAACACCGCTCTGTCGCTGCGCCGCATGGGCGTGCTCGAGCGCTACAATGTCGAGATGATCGGCGCCGACGCTACCGCCATCGACAAGGCCGAGGACCGCGCGCTGTTTCGCGAGGCGATGAAGAAGATCGGCCTGGAAACGCCGAAGTCGATGCTGGCCAACGCCACCGACGTCAAGAACACCGACCGCAAGACGCATGAGGCCGAGCGCGCGGCGCTCAAGGCCGAGAAGCCGGCCGATCTCGACGCCGCGCTCGATGCGCTGGAAACCCGCTGGAACCTCGGCGAAGGCGACCGCAAGCAGCGCTATATCAGCCATGGCATGGCGATCGCCGCCCAGGCGCTCGACCATGTCGGCCTGCCGGCCATCATCCGCCCGTCCTTCACCATGGGCGGCACCGGCGGCGGCATCGCCTACAACCGCGCCGAATTCTACGAGATCGTCCAGTCCGGCCTCGACGCCTCGCCGACCACCGAAGTGCTGATCGAGGAGAGCGTGCTCGGCTGGAAGGAGTATGAGATGGAGGTCGTCCGCGACAGAGCGGACAATTGCATCATCGTCTGCTCGATCGAGAACATCGACCCGATGGGCGTGCATACGGGCGATTCGATCACCGTCGCCCCGGCGCTGACGCTGACCGACAAAGAATACCAGATGATGCGCAACGCCTCGATCGCCGTGCTGCGCGAGATCGGCGTCGAGACCGGCGGTTCCAACGTGCAGTTCGCCGTCAACCCGGCCGATGGCCGCCTGGTGGTGATCGAGATGAACCCGCGCGTCTCGCGCTCGTCGGCACTTGCCTCCAAGGCGACCGGCTTCCCGATCGCCAAGATCGCGGCAAAACTCGCCGTCGGCTACACGCTGGACGAGCTGGAGAACGACATCACCGGCGGCGCGACGCCAGCCTCGTTCGAACCGAGCATCGACTACGTCGTCACGAAGATCCCGCGCTTTGCCTTCGAGAAATTCCCCGGCGCCGAGCCGGTGCTGACCACCGCCATGAAGTCGGTCGGCGAAGTCATGGCCATCGGCCGCACCTTCCAGGAATCGCTGCAGAAGGCGCTGCGTGGACTTGAAACCGGCCTGACTGGTCTGGACGAGATCGAGATTCCCGGTCTCAGCCATGGGGGCCTCGGTTCCGCCAACCATGCCGACGACCGCAACGCCATCCGCGCAGCGCTCGGCACGCCGACGCCCGATCGGCTGCGCATGGTGGCGCAGGCGATCCGCATGGGCACCTCGTTGGAGGACGTGCACGCCATGTGCAAGATCGACCCGTGGTTCCTCGAACAGATCGCCGGCATCGTCGCCATGGAAGCCCGCATCCGCGAGCACGGCATTCCCGAGGATGCCGTCAACCTGCGCATGCTGAAGGCCATGGGTTTCTCCGATGCCCGCCTCGCGTCGCTGACGAAGACCGACGCCGAAGTGATTCAGAAAGCTCGCGAAAAGCTCGACGTTCATCCTGTTTATAAACGCATCGACACTTGTGCGGCCGAGTTCGCCTCGCCCACCGCCTACATGTACTCGACCTATGAAGTGCCGTTCGCCGGCGCGCTGGCCAACGAGGCGCAGGTCTCGTCGCGCAAGAAGGTCGTCATCCTCGGCGGCGGGCCGAACCGCATCGGCCAGGGCATCGAGTTCGACTATTGCTGCTGCCACGCCGCCTTCGCGCTGCGCGACGCCGGCTATGAAGCGATCATGATCAACTGTAACCCGGAGACGGTCTCGACCGACTACGACACCTCGGACCGGCTCTATTTCGAGCCGCTGACGGCCGAAGACGTGCTGGAGATCCTGCGCGCCGAGCAGGCCTCGGGCGAGCTGGTCGGCGTCATCGTCCAGTTCGGCGGCCAGACGCCGCTGAAGCTGGCGGATGCGCTGGAGAAGGCCGGCATCCCCATCCTCGGCACCTCGCCCGACATGATCGATCTCGCCGAAGACCGCGACCGCTTCCAGAAGCTGCTGCACAAGCTCAACCTGAGCCAGCCGAAGAACGGCATCGCCTATTCGGTCGAGCAGGCCCGCCTGGTCGCCGGCGAGCTCGGCTTCCCGCTGGTGGTGCGCCCGTCCTATGTGCTCGGCGGCCGCGCCATGCAGATCATCCATGACGAGGGCATGCTGCAGACCTACCTGCTCGACACCGTGCCCGGCCTGGTGCCGGAGGACATCAAGCAGAAATACCCCAACGACAAGACCGGCCAGATCAACACGCTGCTGGGCAAAAACCCGCTGCTGTTCGACACCTATCTCTCCGGCGCCATCGAGGTCGATGTCGACTGCCTCTGCGACGGCAAGGCGACCTTCGTCTCCGGCATTCTGGAACACATCGAGGAGGCCGGCATCCATTCGGGCGACAGTGCCTGCTCGCTGCCGGTGCACTCGCTGCCTTCCGAACTGGTCGACGAACTGGAGCGCCAGACGGCAGCCCTTGCCCGCGCGCTCAATGTCGGCGGGCTGATGAACGTGCAGTATGCGATCAAGGACGGCACGGTCTATGTGCTGGAGGTCAACCCGCGCGCATCGCGCACCGTGCCCTTCGTCGCCAAGACCATCGGCCGGCCAATTGCCAAGATTGCCGCCCGCATCATGGCCGGCGAGAAGTTGGAAGACGCCTTCGCCCATTACGGCGCCATGCCCGACCCCAGGAACCCCGGCCACATCGCGGTCAAGGAAGCCGTGTTCCCCTTCGCCCGCTTCCCCGGCGTCGACATATTGCTCGGCCCGGAAATGCGCTCGACCGGCGAGGTCATGGGCCTCGACCGCGATTTCGCGCTGGCCTTCGCCAAGAGCCAGCTCGGCGCCGGCGTCGACCTGCCGCGCTCCGGCACGCTGTTCGTCTCGGTGCGCGACGAGGACAAGAAAGGCATCCTGCCGGCGGTGAAGCGCCTGGCCGGCCTCGGCTTCAAGGTGCTGGCCACCTCAGGCACCGCCCGCTTCCTCGCCGAAAACGGCGTCGACGCCCAGAAGATCAACAAAGAGCTGGAAGGCCGCCCCCACATCGAAGACGCCATCCGCAACCGCCAGGTGCAGATCGTCTTCAACACCACGGACGGCCAGAAGGCAGTGTCGGACTCGAAGTCGCTGCGGCGGGCGACGCTGATGCAGAAGGTGCCGTATTATACGACGCTATCGGGCGCGGCTGCGGTGGCGGAAGCGATTGCGGCACTGAAGGCGGGGAGCCTCGAGGTCAGGCCGCTGCAGGAGTATTTTGCGTAAGGATTGGTGAACTGCTGTCGGCAGTTCTCGCTTTCAAATTGCTCGCCGCAGCCAAATGATATCCGGATTATACCAGCATCTAAAATAGTGCACTCCGACGGTTAGTAAAGGGTCGGATACAGTAGACAGCCCCCGAGACGTCACGTACGCTAACAGCCAAAAGGCGGGGGGACCAAAAAATGAATCCAGTAATTCGCGCTCAAGTCAAGGATTACGCAAAATCCACGAGCATCGAGTCGGCAAGTCTTAGTGATCAATTCGAAATTTACTCGATATTTGCGACTCTAATCGGTCTGTTGGCCGAGTCCGCAGATGCCAACGATGTCCATTTGACAGGCACGGAGTTCGGTCTCGACGGAGTCGCAATATTAATACAAGGGGAAGTAGTAAAAACACGGATCGAAGCAGAAGATAAGCTCGCCGCGATCAAAAATCCATCGATTGAGTTTGTTTTCTTTCAGTCGAAAACTAGCCCAAGTTACGACTACGGTGACATTTCCAAATTTTTCGATGCTATAACCAGCTTTTTTGATGGCGATTTGCGAGATGAAAGCCCCCAATTGTCGGACTTAACCGAGGCGATGCTCGCGGTATATGAAGGTGTAGTTGGAAAGAAAAATCCTTCGCTAAAAGCGTTCTACATCGCAACCGGAAATTACGAGGAACCTCGGCGCATTGAGTCTTTGAAGAATACATTCACTCGTCAAATGTCTGAAAAAAACATGTTTGACAGAGACAACCTTGACGTAAGTATCGTTGGAGCTCTTCAGCTACAACAATGGTACCGAGCCGCCACAACATCTGTCGAAGCAGAAATTGAATTTACAAAAGCAGTCGTTATGCCAAAAAATAAGAATGTGGACGAGGCATACGTTGGATATCTCGAGGCCAAACAACTAGTTAAGCTATTTACTTTGTTTGACGATAAATTTAACGCAATCGGCATCAATAAATCGGTTTTCGTTGACAATATTAGAGACTACGATCAAAGATCTAAGATTAACCAAGAAATAAAGGTCTCAGTACTTGAGAGCGGTGGTGATGATTTTGCTTTTAGGAATAACGGCGTTACAGTTGTGTCGAAAAGTATAGACCGCACTGGAGATCGATTCCATCTTGAGGACTATCAAATAGTAAATGGGTGTCAAACGAGCAATATTATATACGAATTGATCTTTGGGGAAAGCAAAGGGGCAGCTGAAGATCTAAATCTAATTGACCATATTGCAGTGCCATTCCGCCTGATTGGGTCGAAGAACGATGACTTCGTCGCATCGATCATTATTGGAACGAATAGGCAGAACCCGGTGAAGGAAGAACAATTCTGGGCGCTGAGGCCATTTTTAAAGAGCCTCGAAGAATACGCCAGATCGGTTGAGCCGGAAGAGATCATATATCTTGAACGGCGCGAAAACCAATATCGTGGCCAGCAGGTCGAGCGCGTTAGGATAATTCAGCCATCTTCGATGATGAAGGCCCTGGCTGCCGCGATTTTCTTCCAGCCCAATCGTGCAGCTCGCGACTATCGGGGAATCATGTCGGAGTATGATAGCAAGATATTTAAGGATGATCATGATGTTAGGATCTATCATGCCTGCTGTTATCTCTACTACCGAATTGAGTTCCTCTGGAGAAACCAGCGTATAGATAATAAATATAAGACGTTCCGATTTTATATCATATGTGCCGTCGGTTTAATTGTGACCCGAGGCAGAGACGTCTTTTCCATGAAAAAATCGGAAATAGAAAAAGTAGCGCAGAATATTATTGCATTGAGCAAGAATGAAGAGGCGCTCAAGGCGGTGGTTTATAGAAGCTCAGCGATATTAGACGACAAACTTAAGCAGTTTGGGACGCAGTCCCAGGAGAGGGTTCGGGACGCCATCCGATCAGAGTCGGTTTCTAACGAATTTAGAGAGATGATCCTGACCCAAGACATTCCTGAGGTGAAAAACTACGTTTCATAAGAGGCTGGCGAGTCGTCATGCTCGTTCCTATACTCTCATCACGCCACCGCCACACACTCGATCTCGATATCGAACTCCATCGGCCACGACGCCACCGGCACAAAACTCCGCGCCGGCGGATTGACGCTGAAATACCTGGCATAAACACGGTTGATGGCGTTGTAGAAGCCGGAATTGACGGCGTAGATACGCACCATCACCACATTGTCGAGCGAAGTGCCGGCCGCTTCCAGGCAATGTTTCAGCGCCTTCAGCGACGCCTCGGTCTGCACCTCGATGTCGCCGCGCACCATCTCGCCGGTCACCATATCCACCGGCGGCGTCGCCGAGATGAACACGAAGCCGTTGGCCTTGACCGCTGTCGAGCAGGGAAGGCCGAGCGCCCGCACCTTGGCGGACATGACCGGCACTTCGATGATTTCTTTTTTCATGGCAGTTCTCCCTGAGTTGCAGGGAGCTTATCCCGGCACGGGCGGAACGCCAGCGCCGTTCTTCCCTTCTCCCCTTGTGGGAGAAGGTGGATCGGCGCGATAGCGCCGAGACGGATGAGGGGTGTTCCAGCGGAGTGAGACGTCGGCGTTCCCTGGAACACCCCTCATCCGTCGCCTTCGGCGACACCTTCTCCCACAGGGGGAGAAGGAAGATGCGGCGCTAGAGAAATCCGATGAACCGTCCGGCGAAAAGCACGGACGTCCACAGCAGTATCGAGAGCACAGCCAGGATGGTGCTGCCGGCCAGATCGTCACCACCTCTGGCGAAGCGCAGGAAGGTGAAAAAATTGACGCCGGCGAGAAGGATGAGTGCCATCTTGGCGAGGAAAACCGGCATCGCCGCATAGGTGCTCGCCTTGACCGAAAACAGCAGCGAGCCTGTGACGAGCGCACCCGCGAATGCACTTAATGCAATGCGGCGCAGCAGCGCGACGAATGCGGCTTGCGGCAGCGAACGGAAAGCGCCGCAGATCCTGAGGTCCATGAGAACGACGCTGGTCAACAGCGCGCCGATCGACATGATGTGGAGCGCATTGACTATGGGATAGGCGACGAAGGAAGCCTTCAGCCACCGCGCCAACGCAAGATGCTCAATGCCGGCGAGGAACTCGGCCATTTACGCCGGCGGCACGCGGTCGGGATAGACATCATATGTCTTGCCGTTGACGATGACGCGCACCGCTTTCATGCGCTTTTCGGTCGCCTCGAGCGAGCGGTTGCCGATCGCGGTCACCTCGTCGCCGACCTTGGCCACCTCCTCCGTGAAGCCGGCGGCGATCGTGCGTGATGGCGGCGCCATCTCCACCCGCCAGGCCTCACCCTCCGCGTCGACATCCAGCGTGGCGTGCGGATTGCCGATATAGATGGCCGTGATCTTGCCCTTGAGTTCGAAAAACCCATCCTGTGTCCACGACCAGCCGTGATGGGCATAGGCCGCGGTGCCGGCGGCAAGCATCACGGCCGCCGTCAGCGCGACGCTGCGAATTGCCTTGAACTGCATCGCTCGTCTCCTCGGTTCATCCCGCAGGCACTTGAGAGTAGGACACGGCGCGGCAACGTCAAATCATATCGAGCGAAAGACTGGACCGCCAAGCGCCCGCCCAATCGCCGGCATGACGCCTTGTTAATGACACCCATGCGCGCCACTCTCTCTTTCCTGGCCGTTCTTCCCCTGGGCTGAAGATCGGACTCCCATCGGAAACGAGGCGAACCATGAGCAGCATGAGAGACCGTCAGGAAGGCTTCGAAAAGAAGTTTGCGATGGACGAGGAAACGAAGTTCAGGGCCATGGCGCGCCGCAACAAGCTGCTCGGCCTGTGGGCCGCCGAAAAGCTCGGCAAATCCGGTGCTGACGCCGACGCCTATGCCAAGGAGGTCGTGCACGCGGATTTCGAAGAGGCAGGCGACAACGATGTGTTCCGCAAGGTCCGCGCCGACTTCGACGCGGCGGGCATCGCCCAGTCGGATGGCCAGATACGCACCGCCATGGAAGAGCTGCTGGTGACCGCGGTCGAGCAGATCAGGTCGACCTGAGCGCCGCTCAGCCTTGATCGGTATAGGGCGTGCCGTGCTTAAGGCACAGGGCCATATTGTGGTGTTGGTTGGCCAAGCGGGCTGGCTTCCATCGTAGCGCTCTACGGCGCCCCCCTCTGTCCTGCCGGGCAGGACAGAGGGGGGCGCCATAGTGAACCGCCCTCACCCCTGATGCGCGGCGGCCAGTTCCTTCACGTGTTTTTCGTGCATCTGCAGCGTCGGCAGGGTTTTCTTGGCGAATTCCTTCATTGCCGGGTCGTCGCCGGATTTCGCATAGCCGCTGAACAGCGCGACGGCTTCCTTATGAGCGTTGGTCTGCATCTCGATGTATTTGGCCTGGAATTGATCGCCGCTGGCGCTCTTCAGCTCATCGAGCATCTTCTGCTCCTTGGGCTGCAGGGCCGGACCGGACGGTGCGGTGGCCGAGGTTGTCTGGCCCTGGGCAAGCGCCGCCTTGAATTCCTCGCCGGCCTTGGTGTGATCGGCGATCATCTGTTTGGCGAACGCCTTGACGTCGGCGTCGGTCGCCTGTTGCTCGGCGAGCTTGCTGGACTGGATCTCGAACTCATTGGCGCTCGGCACCGTCTTGATGAAGGTCGAAGTGTCGACCTTCGTCGTGGCGGCGAGCGGCGTGGTCGTGGCGGTCGTGTTCGACAGGGCGAAGGAGGGGGTGGCGG
>NZ_RZRW01000025.1:0-22031 GCF_003998745.1 Mesorhizobium sp. M7A.F.Ca.US.014.04.1.1
GTTCGATGCGGGCAATGTCGTCCTGGTATTTCAACAGCACGCCGATCGTATCGGAGACGGTTTCCGGATCGAGCGCCACCTTGTCGAGCTCGGTCAGCGCGCCGGCCCAGTCGATGGTTTCGGCGACGCCCGGCACCTTGAACAGCTCGATCTGGCGCAGCTTCTGGATGAAGGAGACCACTTCGGCCGAAAGGCGCTGGTTGGCCTGCGGCACCTTGCGGCGCACGATCTCCAACTCGCGCTCGGCATTGGGATAGTCGACCCAGTGATAGAGGCAGCGCCGCTTCAGCGCGTCGTGGATCTCACGGGTGCGGTTGGTGGTGATGATGACGATCGGCGGCTCTTCCGCCTTGATGGTGCCGAGCTCGGGCACCGTCACCTGGAAGTCGGACAGGATTTCGAGCAGGAAGGCCTCGAACGCCTCGTCGGTGCGGTCGAGCTCATCGATCAGGAAAACCGGGGCAGCCCCCGCCTTGCCGGTCAGCGCATCGAGCACCGGGCGGCGGATCAGGTATTTTTCGGAGAAGACGTTGCGCTCCATGGCGGAGCGCTCGACCTTGCCGGCCGCCTCCTCCATGCGGATCTCGATCATCTGCGCGGCGTAGTTCCACTCGTAGACGGCGGACGAGACGTCAAGGCCTTCATAGCATTGCAGGCGGATCAGCCGGCGGCCGAGCGCCTGTGCCAACACCTTGGCGATCTCGGTCTTGCCGACGCCGGCCTCGCCCTCAAGGAAAAGCGGCCGCTTCATACGCAACGACAGGAACAGTACGGTCGCCAGCGACCGGTCCGCCACATAGTCCGCACCGGTCAGGAGATCGAGCGTCTCGTCGATCGTCCGTGGCGCGGCGCGCGGTTTCAGCTCGGTCATTCTTTCTCCGTGAACGCCGCCGCTCCGCTTTCCAGTACGTGGTAGCCGCGGGCGTGATAGATCAGCGGCCGCAAATTATCGCCCATCCGCAGGCCTGTCACCTTGCCAAAAAGCACACGATGGGTGGCCAGGTCCTTGGTATCGATCAATTCGCAGTCGAACACGGCGAGCGCACCCTTCAGCGTCGGCGCGCCGGTGGAGATCACGTCCCATTCGCCGAGCGCGAAGCGCTCCTCGACCGGCAAGCCGGTGATTCCGGAAAAGCCGACTGACAGCGGCTCCTGGTGGGAAGCCAGGGTGTTCAAGGCAAACCTGCCGTTTTTCACGAACGGTTCGTTCTTGGGATTTTCGCGATTGAGACAGACCAGAATGGTCGGCGGGGTGTCCGAAACCGAGCAGGCCGCGATCACCGTCGCGCCGCGCTTGCCGGCCGGCCCGTCGGTGGTGACCACATGGACGTGGCCGGCAAAGTGGCTCATCGCGTCGCGATAGGCCTGCGGCCCAATGTCGTTCTTCTTCAGCACCGTATTTTTTCCATTGTCAGGATCCTATCGACATATATGGCCAGACATAGCCCGCCACAAGCGAAGTGCCTGAGCCATATCCCGAAATTCGCGTGTTGCACCAAGGCCGGGCAGCCTTTAGGTCTTGGCGGCAACAGTGCCGGGAGCGTAGGACCGGCCCGGAGGATCCCATCGCTCGAATGCGACCCAGGACAAGAACAATAGCGGCGCTGTTCTGGCTGTTCCTGGCCAGTGGTGCGGATGCCCGGACGCTGCTGGTCGGCGTCTCGGCGCCCCTGTCGGGACCATCGGCCATTCTCGGCAAGCAGATCGAGGCCGGTACCGGTATGGCCGCCGAAGCGAACGGCATCGAACTCAAGACCGTGGATGACGCCTGCACCGCCGATGGCGGCGCTGCCGCGGCCAGGGAATTCGCAGCCGTCAAGGTCAATATCGTAATCGGCTTTCTCTGCACCGAGGCGATCGGGGCGGCGATGCCGATCCTGAAGGACGCCAACATTCCGGTCATCACCATTGGCGTGCGAACCGAAAGCCTGACCGACCGCCGCGCCAAGACCGGCTGGCCGGTCTATCGCCTCGGACCACGCGGCGACGATGAGCGCAATGCGGTCGCGTCAGCCCTCACCCGCCTGTGGCAAAACGAATTGTTCGCCATTATCGACGACGGCACCATCTACGGCCGTGAAATCGCCGAGACGTTGCGGGCAGCGGCCGAACAGGCAGCGCTGAAACCTGTGTTCGTCGACACGTTCCGGCCCCAGCTCGACAATCAGATCGGCATGATCGGTCGGCTGAAGAAGGCCGGCGCGACGCATGTCTTTGCCGGCGGCGATGGCGACGACATCGCCATCATGGGCCGCGATGCCGCACAGCTTCAGGCGGGCATCGTCTTTGCCGGCGGCGAGAATCTGCGCACGCCGCCCGGCGACGTGCCCTATTCCTTGGGCACACTGATGATCGCACCGCCGGAATGGGCCGATGTCGCCGATCCAAAAGTGCTGGCGGCCTTTGCCGCGCAGAAAGTCGTGCCCGACGGCTATACGCTGCCGGCCTTTGCGGCGGTCGAAATCGCCAAGGCAGCGTCGGGCTTGTCCGAAAGCTCGGGCAAACCACTGACCGAAGCTCTGACCGGACAGGATTTCACCACGGCGATCGGGCCGATCCGGTTTGATGCGAAAGGCGATCTCAGCCGGAGCCCCTACCGCGTCTTCCGCTTCGATGGCACGCGCTTTGCGCCCTTGGAAAGCAACTGATGTTTCGCACCGGCCCACGCAACCTGATCACCGACGTTGCCGGCCTGCGCGTCGGCAATGCGTCCGACGCCAGGCTGAAATCCGGGGTAACGACCGTGCTTTGCGATGCGTCCACAGTGGCCGGCGTTCAGATCCTGGGCGGTGCGCCGGGCACCCGCGAGACCGACCTGCTCGAACCGCACAATTCCGTCGATGTGGTGCACGCCGTGGTGCTTTCGGGCGGCTCGGCTTTCGGCCTCGACGCAGCTTCCGGCGTGCAGGCGGCGTTGCGTGAACGCGGCATCGGCCTCGAGGTCGGCGGTTTTCGCGTTCCGATCGTGCCGTCGGCGATCCTGTTCGACCTGCGCAATGGCGGCGACAAGGATTGGGGCCGTTATCCGCCCTACCGCGAGCTTGGCTATGAAGCCGCGCAAACCGCCACCGCCGATTTCCAACTCGGCACCATCGGCGCCGGCACCGGCGCGCTCACTTCGGGGCTGAAAGGCGGCCTCGGCTCCGCCTCGACGCTGCTCGACAATGGCGTCACCATCGGCGCGCTGGCCGCCGTCAATCCGACCGGTTCGGTGACCACAGGCCGACCCCGCCATTTCTGGGCGGCACCGTTCGAAATCGGCGACGAATTCGGTGGGCTTGGCTATCCCTCGCCGATGCCTGACGAGGCGAACCGGATTCTTTTGAAGTACCGCGACAAACATTTTGGCCGGCAGACGGAGACCGGCGGCAACACCACCATCGCCGTCATTGCCACCGATGCGGTGCTCACAAAGGCTGCCGCCAAGCGCCTGGCGATGTCGGCGCATGATGGATTCGTGCGCGCCATCTGGCCGACGCACACGCCGGCCGATGGCGACCTTGTGTTCGCGCTGGCGACCGGCACGAGCGGTATCGAACTCTCCGCCGATGCAGCAATCGATCTCTACGCCGCCGCCGGCGCCACCATGGCGCGCGCCATCAGCCGAGGCGTCTATGCCGCGACACCTGCCGAAAACGATCTGTTTCCGGTCTGGTCGTCACGCATGAAGTGAAGCGATCAATCAGACCGGATCGGACTTTTCTTCCTCGAACGTCACCGCGACATCAGAATTCGCCGACAGCCAGACCTTCTTGCCGTCGACTTCGGCAATCAGGCTCAGGGGAATGTAGTGGTGATGGCCCTTGTGGGCGCCCTCGCCGCTATCGGCCTTGGTTAGCTTGATGCGCTGGCCATCGACCTTGTCGACAGTGCCGACATGCACGCCATCGGCGCCGACGACTTCCATATGCTCACGAATTTTGCTGGTGTCGGTCATGGTGGTTCTCCATTGGGACTGCCGACAATAACAAATGACGGGCCGATTGGATGCATCGGCTTTCGCACCGCACGACGTTTTGATTCCGTCGTGCTAGGGGATTGAAACGATCACGGGGGTGAAGACCGATGCGAATGCTCTTTCTGTTTGCCGTTGGCCTGCTTGCACAGCTTGCGACCTCGATCGCGGCTCATGCCGGCGATGTCGCTGAACTTGAGATCCTCGGCTTCACCAAGGACGGCAGCGTCTTCGCTTTCGAGGAATATGGCGTGCAGGATGGATCGGGCTTTCCCTATGCCAACCGCTACTACATCGACACCAGCACCGACAGCTTTCTGAAGGGCACGCCGATCCGGGTCCGGCTTGAGGACGAGAATGCCAAACTGGATGCGGTGCGCCTTCAGGCCCGGCAAAAAGGCGAATCCATTGTCAGCCAGGCCGAGTTGGACGCCAACCGCGGCATCACCGCGGGTTTCAACCCGGTGACCGAGCTTTCGGCGGATCCGCACCGGATGGCGGTCAATCCGCGCCCGATCTTCACTCCGGTCGACCCACCGCTCGAGTTCCGGCTCGACGAGTTGGGCATGAACAACGCCGATGGCTGCGAGAGCCAGGGCGAAATCAACGGCTTCCGGCTGCTGCGCATCGAGGCGCAGGATGGCGGCACGACCAAGCTGCTGCACGAGGACAAGGCGATACCGAAAAGCCGGGGTTGCCCGAACGGCTATCGCATCGGCGCCGTGCAGACCTTTTCCATGGACAGCCTCAGCGCCTATGCCGTGCTGATCGCGGTGCGCCAATACGGCTTTGAAGGCCCGGACTTTCGCTGGATCGCGGTGACCGGCCGCCTGTGACACCCCCTGCTCAACCCGCCGCGCGCGATCGTGCGCTGAACCGCCTTCGCCGCGCGATACCGACGCCGCGCACAGCACTTGTCGGCGCCTTGTTGTGGGCTGTGACAATGGGCGCCAGCGCGCTCCTCACCTTGTTTTTGGGCGACTGGGAGACGCCGGCGAAAATCCGCATTGTCACCATGCTGTTTGCGGCGGGAGCTGCGCTGGCCTTCCCGATCGGCCTGTTCGCGGCGCGGCTGGTCTCGCAGGGAAGACGCTGGGAAGTCGCTTTCGCCGCGGCCTTCGTGTGCCTAGCAGCGGCGACGATCGGCCTGACCGGCGGGCTGTTTGCCCTGCAGTACCGCTCCTACTACGCCGAGTGGCATGCGCCTGCTTTCACCCGCACCTGGGTCCTCCAGTTCGTCTTCACGACGTTGATTGCGCTCTATCAATTCGTGGTGCTGGGCATCCGGCTCTATTTTCCAGTTGGTTTCATCGCTCTGTTTGCCGCGGGCGTCTGGTTTGCGCGCCAGCGGCGTTGAGCATTTTGCTCGCCTCTGTTAGGACGCGGGCAAACTTCTCGATATGTCAGGACTGACCGATGATCCCTCGCTATTCCCGGCCGGAAATGGTCGCCATCTGGTCGCCAGAAACCCGGTTCCGCATCTGGTTCGAGATCGAAGCCTATGCCTGCGATGCGCTGGCCGAACTCGGCGTCATCCCCAGGGAAGCGGCAAAAACCATCTGGGAAAAGGGCAGTGCCGCAAAATTCGACGTCGAGGCGATCGACGAGATCGAACGCGTCACCAAGCATGACGTCATCGCCTTCCTGACCCATCTTGCCGAATTCGTCGGGCCGGACGCCCGCTTCATCCACCAGGGCATGACCTCGTCCGACGTTCTCGACACCTGCTTCGCCGTACAGCTGACCCGCGCCAGCGACATCCTGCTCGCCGATATCGATGGTCTGCTTGCAGCGCTCAAGCGCCGCGCCTTCGAGCACAAGAACACCGTCACCATTGGCCGCAGCCACGGCATCCATGCCGAGCCGACGACCTTCGGCGTCAAGCTGGCGCAGGCCTATGCCGAGTTCTCGCGCTGCCGCGAGCGGTTGGTGTACGCGCGTGAGGATATCGCCACCTGTGCGATCTCCGGGGCGGTCGGCACCTTCGCCAACATCGACCCCTATGTCGAGGAGCATGTGGCGGCTAAGCTCGGCCTGAAGCCCGAGCCGGTGTCGACACAAGTAATCCCGCGTGATCGCCACGCGATGTTCTTCGCCACGCTCGGCGTCATCGCCTCGTCGGTCGAGCGGCTGTCGATCGAGATAAGGCATTTGCAGCGCACCGAAGTGCTCGAAGCGGAAGAGTATTTTTCGCCGGGCCAAAAGGGCTCGTCGGCCATGCCGCACAAGCGCAACCCTGTGCTGACCGAAAACCTCACCGGCCTTGCCCGCATGGTTCGCTCCATGGCGATGCCGGCGATGGAGAATGTGGCGCTCTGGCACGAGCGCGACATTTCCCACTCCTCGGTCGAGCGCATGATCGGCCCTGACGCCACCGTGACGCTCGATTTCGCACTGTCGCGGCTGACCGGCGTCATCGACAAGCTGCTCGTCTATCCCGACAACATGCTGAAGAACATGAACAAGTTCCGCGGCCTCGTGCATTCGCAGCGTGTCATGCTGGCGCTGACGCAGGCTGGGTTGTCTCGCGAAGACTCCTACCGTCTGGTCCAGCGCAACGCCATGAGGGTGTGGGAGCAAGGCGCTGATTTTCTTGAAGAATTACTGGCCGACAAGGAAGTGACCGCTGCCCTGCCCGAGGCCGAAATCCGCGAGAAATTCGACCTGGGCTATCACACCAAGCACGTCGACACGATCTTCAAGCGGGTGTTTGGCAAAGCCTGAGGCAAAGCGCTATACCGTCGCTGGCCGCGAGCGGCAGGCTTCACCTTCTCCCCTGTGGGAGAAGGTGGATCGGCGCGCAACGCCGCGACGGTTGAGGGGTGCTCCAGCTTGGCGCAGCCCTCAAATCAAGCCTTGCCGGGAACAGTCCTGATCACCGTGCCCCATGGATCTTCGCGGGTCACCGGGCTGGTCACATTGTCCGAACGCATCTCCACCCAGGCCAGACCCGACCGGCTGGGATCGCGGCGGCCGGCGCCCGAACTCTGCCAGGCGTTGGCGCCGATGTGGTGGTGATAGCCGCCTGGCGAAAGGAACACCGCCTGGCCGCCATATTTGGCCACCGTGTCGAAGCCGAATTCCTGGTTCCACCAGGCTTCGGCGTCTTCCGGCCTGCCGACGCGCAGGTGGACATGGCCGACGACGCTGTTTTCCGGCGCGCCCTGCCAGCCGGCGTCACCCGCAGGCACTTCGGCAACGACGGACGGAATGTTCATCCGCTCGGTCGCCATCGCCACCTTGTCGCCATTCCACTTCCAGTCCTGCGGACGGCGGTCGGCATAGATCTCGATGCCATTGCCTTCGGGATCGGTCAGGTACAGTGCTTCGCTGACCAGATGGTCGGAAGCGCCCTCGATGGCGATCTTGTTTGATATGGCGTGGTTGATCCAGCGGCCGAGATCGGCACGGCTGGGCAGCAGGAAGGCCGTATGGAACAGGCCTGCGCTGCGAGGATCATCCGGCTTGGCCGAAGGATCGGCCTCGATGACCAGCAACGGACGGTTGGCGGCGCCCAGCGTGATCGCCCCATCGGCGCGGCTCAGTTCCTGCAGACCGACGATGCTGCGATAATATGCGGCAAGGCTTTCCGCGTCGCGCGCCTTCAGCCCGACGCGGGCAACGCTGACCGGGGTGGTGGCGGCAAAAGGCAACTCGCTCATCAAATGCTCCGTTCGACCGGCCTGCGATGAAGCTCCCAAAGCGAGAAACCCCACTCCGCCGATCATTGTACGTCGTGTCAGTTCCAAAGTCAGGGTTCCCGCGCACGGCTGTTTCTTTTCCTGACCACAGATCGTCCATCCGCATCGTTCACACAAGACGCGAAGAAGCGAACATGGTGTTCACTATTGTGATCAAACGTGGCGTTTCTGCCGGTTGCACGAAGCGATGCCGCTCGCTATCTCAGCGCCATGAAGGTCAGAGACGCAGATATTCTCATCGTGCCGGGCTACACCAATTCCGGCCCCGACCATTGGCAGAGCCGCTGGCAGTCGAAGCTGTCGACGGCGCGCCGCGTCGAACAGGCGGAGTGGTCGAAGCCGGTGCGCGAGGACTGGACGGCGAGCGTCGCCAAGGCGGTCAACGAGGCCGAGCGGCCGGTCGTCCTGGTCGCGCACTCACTTGGCGTCGCCACCGCAGTGCAAGCCATTCCGCAATTCCGCAAGCCGGTCGCCGGGGCCTTTTTCGTGGCGCCGCCCGATGTCGCCAATCCAAAGATCAAGCCAAGGCACCTGATGACCTTCGGCCCCTACCCGCGCGAACCGCTGCCTTTTCCTTCGATCGTGATCGCCAGCCGCAACGACCCGTTCTGCGCCTTCGATGTCGCCGAGGACATTGCCGGGGCCTGGGGCTCGCTGTTCATCGACGCCGGCGAGACCGGGCATCTCAGCGAGGATTCAGGATTCGGCCCTTGGCCCGAAGGCTCCATGACCTTCGCCAAGTTCCTGACGGACCTGTAATATATACGGTCAAAGCCTGAACACGAAGCTGCTCGGCAGGCCATCCGGCTTGCGTGAACAATAATTTAATGCAGATCGCGATAATCTCTCCAGCAACGGCGAACTCTGTTCGCCGAACGATTATATTCGCGCGTACTAAATAGCAATTATTCAAAGAAAGCCCATACTTGGCCAAGGATGCTTCACTCGAATTGTTAAGAGGTGTCGCCGCGCTCGTAGTTCTGAATGGGCATTGTTTGGGTGCTTTTGCGCCATTGATGGAAGGCGAGGGAGACTTGGCCGGGCAATCGCTCAAAACAAGCCTGGCTTTCGTCGCGTTCAATGGCGGCTCCGCCGTCTACCTGTTTTTCGTCCTGTCTTCCTACGTGCTCGTGAAGCGTTATTTTCAGACCAGCAAGGCACAAGATCTGCGGTTGGGTGCGATCAAGCGCCTGCCACGCCTGGCCGGCCCGGTACTCGTTACGACGCTGGCATCCTGCATCATCTTCAAGCTCGACCTGTATTTCATCAAGGATGCGGCCGCCGTCACCCAATCCGACTGGCTGAGAAGTTTCGGCAATGCTTCAAAGGTGCTATCGCCGGAGACTGCGAGTTTCGCCGACGCGTTTCTGCAAGGGGCGTGGCGGACGTTCATCTACGGCGACAACTATTATGACAGCAGTCTGTGGACCATGACGGTCGAGTTCTGGGGGAGCATGCTGACCTTCGCCCTCGCCCCGATCGTCTTTTTCCTTCAAGGCCGCTGGACGTTATCGTTCTGGGTCTGCATAGCAGCAGTCGTGTTCCTGGCGCTGCAAGTCAGTTACTTTCTTTGTGCCTTTCCGGCCAGCCTCTTGCTCTATCCGCTTCTCGCCATGGATTTTCGCCCGAATCGGTGGGTGAGAGGCGCCATGGTGATGGTTTCCCTGGCGCTGCTGGGTTATGCGGGGAGTGCCGTGGGCATATATCGCCCGTTCGCCGTGCTTGACGTGGCTTCCGATGTGGGCCTGCGGCAAGCCTGCGTGGCCATCCCGGCAAGCGTCATGTTGGTCTACGCGGTGCTGAGTGTGGATGAGCCTTTATCATGGTTCTCGGGTAAGGTGGCACGTTTTCTGGGCGAGCTGTCCTTCCCACTCTACCTCGTGCATGTACCCGTTATCTGCTCATTGGGGTCATGGGTTTTGTTGACAAGCGGTTCCACCGCACTCGGCGCCGCCGCCGCCATACTGGGTTCGATCCTCGCGGCGTTGCCGCTCATGACCTTCAACAACTGGTGGGTCCAGATGGTCGGCGCCCTGTTCAACAGGTTCAGGCGCGGCGGACCTATCGCCGCGGCGCCTGCGGCGTCGAGCGCCTAACCGCCCGGCGCTGTGACGGCAGTGCGTCCGGTTCGGGTTCAGGATCCGATCGAATCCTTGATGCCCTTGAGCAGGGTCTTTGCGCCCAGTGAAATCAGCGCATGCTCCGAGCCCATGGCCAGCAGGCGATAGCCCATCGACACGACCCGGCCGGCAATTGCCGGCTCGACAACGTAGATCGCCGCATGTTTGCCGGCCTTGCGGGTGCGCTCGGCCACCGACGCCACCGTCTCCATCATGCTTTCCAGCGTCGAATTGACCGTGGCGCCATTGCTCCAGGCGATCGAGAAATCCGACGGGCCCAGGAAGATGCCGTCGATGCCGGGCGTGTCGAGGATGCCATCGAGCGCATCGAGGGCTGCACGCGTCTCGACCATGGCGAAGGCCATGGTGCGCTGGTTGGTGTCGCGCAGCCAGTCGGCCTGGTCGCCTTGGCCGTGGCGGGGAAAAGCGTAGGTCGGGCCCCAGGAGCGCTCGCCGACCGGCGGGTATTTCATGGCGGCGGCGAACAGTTTTGCGTCGGCAACCGAGTTCACCATCGGCGCGATGACCGCCTCGGCGCCGAAATCGAGCGCGCGGCTTGCCATGTCGAAACGGCCAACGGGAATTCGCACCAGCGCCGGCTTGCCGGTAGCGAGCACCGGCACCAGGCCACGCAGCACGCTGTCTTCGTGATGGCCGCCATGCTGCATGTCGAGCGTGACGGCATCGAAACCCTGCTTGGCGACGATCTCGACCGTCAAGGCATCCGGCACACCGGACCATGCGGTGAACAACGTTTCATCGGCCGCGAGGCGGGACTTCAGGGACATGAACTCTTTCCTTGTTAGCGACCGCAGTTTCAGCCGGAAACGGCGGCAAAGGCAAAGAAAAACCGCCCGGATAGGCCGGGCGGTCGATTGGTCCAGCGTATGGCCGCGGGATCAGCGCATGGCCCGGATCAGGTGTTCTTGATCTGCTCGATCGCCTGCGCCATCAGTTCGTCCATGGTGCGGCGGATCTGGTGGTCCGACTGCTCGACGCCGGCCGCGTCGAAATCCCCGCGGATCTTGCGGAACACGTCGTGGTCGCCGGCCTCCTCGATGTCGGAGATAACCACTTCCTTGGCATAGGCGTCGGCATCGGCGCCGGACTTTCCGAGCTTTTCGGCGGCCCACAGGCCGAGCGCCTTGTTGCGGCGCGCCGAGGCCTTGAACCGAAGCTCCTCGTCGAATGCGAATTTACGCTCAAAGCCCTCTTCACGGTCTTTCATGCTGCTCATGGCGTCCCTCCGGGTCAAATTCGATTCGTTGGCGGTGAATATGTGCGTTGTCAAAGCACAAACCAAAAGGTCGCGGGCCGGTCAATATGCTTCATCGCATGCTGCGCTGCGGCATTTCAGTCCCGAAAGCGGTTGATTGGAAGGATTTGCCGATTGAGCAAACGATGTGATTGGGATAGACCCGGCATTGAACCCTACCGTAGCCGCACTATTTCAGGCAGACGGACAGGAAATGGTCTGATACCGCCTGTCCGGAACCCCAGAGAAAAATCAGATGAAAAATCGCCGCCGCATTTATGAAGGCAAGGCCAAGATACTCTATGAGGGACCCGAACCGGGCACGCTTATCCAGTTCTTCAAGGATGATGCAACCGCGTTCAACAAGAAGAAGCACGAGGTCATCGACGGCAAGGGCGTCCTCAACAACCGCATTTCCGAGTATATTTTCAACCATTTGAACCGCATGGGCATTCCGACCCATTTCATCCGCCGTCTGAACATGCGCGAGCAGCTGATCAAGGAAGTCGAGATCATTCCGCTCGAAGTGGTGGTGCGCAATGTCGCCGCCGGTTCGCTGTCCAAGCGGCTCGGCATCGAGGAAGGCACCGTTCTGCCGCGCTCGATCATCGAATTCTATTACAAGGCCGACGCGCTCGACGACCCGATGGTGTCGGAAGAGCACATCACCGCGTTCGGCTGGGCGAGCCCGCAGGAGATCGACGACGTCATGGCGCTGGCGATCCGCGTCAACGACTTCCTCTCCGGCCTGTTCATGGGCGTCGGCATCCAGCTCGTCGACTTCAAGATCGAATGCGGCCGCCTGTTCGAAGGCGACATGATGCGCATCGTCGTCGCCGACGAGATCTCGCCGGACTCCTGCCGCCTGTGGGACGTGGCGACGCAGGACAAGCTCGACAAGGACCGTTTCCGCCGCGACATGGGCGGCCTCGTCGAGGCCTACCAGGAAGTTGCCCGCCGCCTCGGCATCATGAACGAGAACGAGCCGCCGCGCCCGACCGGCCCGGTGCTCGTCGCCTCGACCGACGGCCTCAAAGGCAAGCCGCACTGATCGCGGTTTGCGACCCGATAATCAGAACAGGAGCATGTCCAGCGTGATCAAGGCCCGCATTACCGTCACCCTCAAGAACGGCGTGCTCGACCCGCAGGGCAAGGCGATCGAACACGCATTGTCCGGCCTGGGCTTCGGCGGCGTCGGCACGGTGCGGCAGGGCAAGGTGTTCGACGTCGAGCTGGCGGAAAGCGACAAGGCCAAGGCCGAAGCCGACCTCAAGGCCATGTGCGACAAGCTGCTGGCGAATACGGTGATTGAGAATTACGCGGTGGAGATAGGCTGATTGAACTCAGTCTTTGCAAAACATGCAAGCAACGTTGTGGAGCTATTCCACCGACTCGACGATGCAATAGCCCGTGGCTTTCTGGATAAATTTCCACCAGAGCCGGGTGTGTATTTATTCTTGGAGGATGGCACTCCCGAAAGAATCGGGCGTACGAACAATCTCTCACAGCGATTAAAGAACCATCTCCGGCAAGATCATGGTTCTGCTGCGTATGCCTTCAAACGCGCTCGTCAAAAGCTAGGGCTAAAGCCCACATATCGCAAAGGTTCCGGCAGGAAAGACCTTCAAAAAGACCCGGCTTTCGTTGAAGTTTTTCGGGCAGAGATCGAGCGATTGAAGACACTCAGCGTGAAATATGTGGTTGTTGAAGACATTGCAGAGCAGTACCTGCTCGAAATTTACTCAGCAATCGAATATGGGTTCGCCCTAGACGAGTTTGGGAATCACTAAGAAAATGAAATCCGCCGTCGTCCTCCTGCCTGGCCTCAATCGCGACCGCGACATGATCGCGGCGCTGACCAAGATTTCGGGAACACCGCCGGTCACCGTCTGGCAAACCGACACCGAAATCCCCGATGTCGATCTGATCGCCATTCCGGGCGGTTTTTCCTTCGGCGACTATCTGCGCTGTGGCGCGATCGCCGCGCGCATGCCGGTCATGCGGGCAGTGGCCGAAAAAGCGGCCGCGGGCGTGACGGTCATCGGCGTCTGCAACGGTTTCCAGATCCTGGTCGAGGCCGGCTTGTTGCCGGGCGCCTTGATGCGCAACACCTCGCTGAAATTCGTCTGCCGGCAGGCGAAGCTGGAGATCACCAATGCCAACACCATGTTCACCCGCCGCTATCAGCCGGGCCAGATCATCCGCTCGCCGGTCGCGCATCATGACGGCAATTATTTCGCCGACGCCGACACGCTTGCCCGTCTCGAAGGCGAAGGCCAGGTGGTGTTCCGCTATGCCGAGGGCACCAACCCCAACGGCTCGATCAACGACATTGCCGGCATCGTCAACAGCCAAGGCAATGTGCTCGGGCTGATGCCGCATCCGGAAAACCTGATCGAAGCAGCTCATGGCGGTACCGACGGCCGCGGACTGTTCGAGAGCGCCCTCGGCATCGCTGCCTGACGATATCGAAGCGAACAGCTTGAAAACAGCCGGACATTCCTGTCTCTTTGGAGCAAGTCTGGTTCATTGGGGAGAGAGACGGTCATGAAACTCTATTCGCGGCCGTTGTCGCCCTACTCGTCGATCGTGCGGGCATTGGCCTACATCAAGGACGTGCCACTCAAGATCATCGCGCCGCCGCCCGGTTTTCCCATCCCGGAAGAGTTTCGCGCCATCTCGCCGATGAACCGGATTCCGGTGCTGATCACCGGCTCGGGCGAGACGATCGTCGAATCGGTGGTCATCGCCGAATATCTCGAGGAACGGTTTCCAGACCCGGCGCTGCTGCCCCCCGATTCCAAGGACCGTGCGCTGGTGCGCATGTTCGCCCGCATCACCGATCTCGATGTGCTGACCCCGTTGATGAAGCTTTTCGAGCTTCATTCCGTGCCGAAGCGCAACAATGCCGAGATCGACGCTCAGTTCGCCCGCCTGCATCATGGACTGGCGGCAATCGAGGCCCGTATGGCGCAAGGGCCCTTCGCACTCGGCGACGACATCAGCTTCGCCGATGCCTGGCTGACGCCGACGCGGTTCATCTTCAACAATTTCCGCGCCATGACAGGACGCCACGACCTGCTCGACGCCTATCCCAAATTCGACGCCTACCAGCAGATCGCCTCGCAACACCCGGCATTGTCGCGTGTGTGGGGCGAGATGACCGACGGCTTGAAAATCTTCCTGTCCGAGCTTGAGATGGGTGCCGCTTGATCAAGTCGAGGACGATCGCGCTGGTCGCCGCGACGGGCTTTGTGCTGGCATCCTGCCAGTCGACGCCAAAGAGCACGCCTGTTCCCTCGGGCAAAAGTGCAGCGCTGCTGGCCATGGAACAAGTGGCGATCGCCGCCCACAAATGCTGGATCGCCAGCAAGGACCCGGCCTTCAAACCGTATCAGATGGCCAATGAGCTGAATTCGTTCAGCGGCACGCCGCGTTTCCTGCTGGTTCCGGCCAAGCACTATGGCGGCAAACCTTTGCTGGTCGTGCAGGCGCAAGGCAATTCTAGCCGTGTCGACGTCTTCGGACCGCTGATGAACGATCCGCTCGGCGCCCGCATCGGCTCCGACATTTCCCGCTGGCAGGCCGGCAATCCGGCCTGCGCCGCGACGGCCTAGCCCATGGGCCGGTTCCTGCAGATTGTGGGGCTGGTCATCGGTCTGGCCGGGCTCATCCTGCAGTTCTGCATCAGCATTCCTGCATCGATGGAAGCAGGCCGCAGCCTGCTTGGCTCCGTCATTTTCGTCTTCAGCTTCTTCACCATCCTGACCAACATCGGCGCGGTGCTGGTGTACACGTCGCTGCTGTCACCCACCTTCTATGCCTGGCTGCCGGCCTTTGCAGGGGCGCGGATGCGCACCGGCGTTGCGGTTTCGATCGCACTGGTCTTCATCATCTACGCAACGGTTCTGGCACGACTCTGGCAGCCGCAGGGACTGTTCCTGCTCTGCGATGTTCTCCTGCACTACGTCACGCCGGTGCTGTTCGTGCTGTGGTGGCTGATATCGGGCGCCGACGGCCGGACACGCTGGAGCGACATTTCGTGGTGGGTGATCTATCCCATCGCTTATCTGGTCTATGCGCTGGTGCGGGCGCCGCTTGCCGGCGAGGTGCCCTACCCTTTCCTGAACATCGCCAAGAACGGCGCGACCAGCGTCGTCATCTCAGCTGCAGCCATCACCGGACTTTTCCTCGTGCTGTGCGTGGTCGCCGTCCTTGCGGACCATGCCGTTGCACGCACCAGGGCGTCGAGGGTCCGTTAGAACTGTGCGGACCTTCTGTCCGGATTTCCCGGGACCATCATCTTTCCCAAACCGGTTCCCACTTTTGGGATCACGGTCAGTCCCAGAACGGCCTGATGCCCTCGCGGTGGGCGTCGCAGCGCGTGACGCCGATATCCTTGAGCTGGTCGTCGGTCATCTCCAGCAGAGCCAACCGGCTGCGGCGGCGATCCAGCAGGTTGTCGATCCATCTTGCCAGCGACCTCAGCACGCGCACAAGGCGGCTGACAAAGCCGCGCTGAGCCGACGGGCGTGTCGATTGGGCCGATAATGCAGCGCTCGAATGACGTATTGTCACGATTGTATTCATTTTCTTTCTGCCAAAGTCCTAAATTGTACCCTTTTGGCACGCGATTGATATGTATTGACTCATCTATCGGTGCAATATAGAAAATTGTCACCATGACAAATTGGCTTCCAGATCTCACTGCCGGCTCCGGCCCGCTGTATCAGCGGCTGGCGGATTCCATCGAGACGGACATCGATCGGGGCGTGATCGATGCCGGCGCAAAGTTGCCGCCGCAGCGCGACCTCGCCTACGACATCGGCACCACCGTCGGCACGGTCGGCCGGGCCTATCAATTGCTGCGCGAGCGTGGGCTGGTGAGCGGCGAGGTCGGGCGTGGACCCTATGTGCTCGGCCAGCGCGCGAAGCCGGATTTTCCGGCTCCGGACGTCGGCGGCGAAGGCACGCGCTATATCGATGCGCCTAAAGGCAAGCTGCGTTTCGACAGCACCGCAGCACCTGATATCGGCCAGGGCGACATTGTCGCCGGTGTCCTGTCGCGCACGGCGCAAGACCATCCGCATGAGATTTCGAGCTACACCAGGGATTTCCCCGAACGATGGTACGAAGCCGGCGCCCGCTGGTTGGCGCGCAATTCCTTTCGCCCGGATGCCGACACCATCGTTCCCACGCTCGGCACCCATGCGGCGGTGATGGCGGCGATCGCGGCGCTCACCATGCCTGGCGACTATGTTGCCTTCGAGCACCTCACCTACTCGCAGGTTTCCCGCAGTGCCGGCTTGATCGGCAGGCGCACCGCGTTGGTGGCATCGGACGATGAAGGCATCGATCCGCAGGATTTCGAGCGCGTCTGCGCGCAAAAGCATCCCAAGATGATCTTCCTGATGCCGACGGCGCAGAATCCGACGCTGGCCACCTTGTCGGCGGCGCGCCGCGAAGCGATCGCCCATGTCGCACGCGAATACAATGTCGTCCTCATCGAGGACGACCTCTATGGCAATCTGACCGATGATCCGACGCCGTTGCTGGCCGAATATGCTCCTGAGAGGACCATTGTCGCGGGCGGCCTGTCGAAGTCGGTCGCAGCCGGTGTGCGCGGCGGCTGGCTTTCCTGCCCGCCCGCCTACCGCCACCGCATCCGCGTCGCCCACAAGATGATGACCGGCGGCATGCCCTTCCTGCTGGCGGAGGTGAATACAAGGCTGGTGCTGTCCGGTCAGGCGGATGAGATACGAAAGCGCAGCATCGCCGAAATCAGCGCCCGCATCGCCATCGTACGCGAGACTTTGGCCGGCTTCGCCTTCAAGTCGCATGACAGGGTGCCCTTTGTCTGGCTGACCCTGCCCGACCCCTGGCTTTCCGGCACCTTCAAGAACGCTTGCCTGGAGCACGGCGTGCTGATCGACGACGAGGACGAATTCAAGGCCGGCCGTTCCGAGCAGGTTTTCCATGGCGTCCGCTTCGGCGTTTCGCAGCCGAGACAGCGCGGGGATATCGCTGAAGGCGTTGCGGTGATCCGGCGACTTCTCGATGAAGGCCGCGCCGGCTACGACAGCTTCTCCTGACACTGCGTGGCTTTGTCCGGTTTTCCGTCGTTTTTCGTCAATCCATGGGTGTATCGGCCGCAAGGCTTGCGATAAGACGGGACTCAAAATCCCAACGTCCCGGATAAAAATCGCCGCCCATGACCATTTCCAATTCCGTGCCGATCACCCCCGAGCTCATTGCCTCACACGGGCTCAAGCCCGACGAGTACCAGCGCATTCTCGACCTCGTCGGGCGCGAGCCGAGCTTCACCGAACTCGGCATCTTCTCGGCGATGTGGAATGAGCACTGCTCCTACAAATCCTCGAAGAAATGGCTGCGCACGCTGCCGACCACCGGACCTCAGGTCATCCAGGGGCCGGGCGAGAATGCTGGCGTGGTCGACATCGGCGATGGCGACTGCGTCGTCTTCAAGATGGAGAGTCACAACCACCCATCCTACATCGAGCCCTACCAGGGTGCGGCGACCGGCGTCGGCGGCATATTGCGCGACGTCTTCACCATGGGCGCGCGGCCGATCGCGGCGATGAATGCGCTGCGTTTTGGTGCGCCCGACCATCCCAAGACCAGGCACCTCGTTTCAGGCGTGGTTTCCGGCGTCGGCGGCTATGGCAACGCGTTCGGCGTGCCGACGGTCGGCGGCGAGGTCAATTTCGATGCCCGCTACAATGGCAACATCCTGGTCAACGCCTTTGCAGCGGGCCTTGCCAAGACCGATGCGATCTTCCGGTCCGAAGCCAAGGGAGTCGGCCTGCCGGTCGTCTATCTCGGCGCCAAGACCGGCCGCGACGGCGTCGGCGGCGCCACCATGGCTTCGGCCGAATTCGACGACAAGATCGATGAGAAGCGTCCGACAGTGCAGGTCGGCGATCCCTTCACCGAAAAGTGCCTGCTGGAAGCCAGCCTCGAACTGATGGCCTCGGGCGCCGTCATCGCCATCCAGGACATGGGTGCGGCCGGCCTCACCTGCTCGGCGGTCGAAATGGGCGCCAAGGGCGACCTCGGCATCGAGCTCGATCTCGACAAGGTGCCGGTGCGCGAAGAGCGCATGAGCGCCTACGAAATGATGCTTTCGGAAAGCCAGGAGCGCATGCTGATGGTGCTGCGTCCGGAAAAGGAAAAGGAAGCCGAGGCGATCTTCCACAAATGGGGGCTCGACTTCGCCATCGTCGGCAAGACCACCGACGATCTGCGCTTCCGCGTGCTGCACCAGGGCGACGAGGTTGCCAACCTGCCGATCAAGGATCTTGGCGACAAGGCTCCGGAATATGACCGGCCGTGGATCGAACCGAAGAAGCCGGCGCCGCTGGCCGCCAATGATGTTCCGCAAGCCGATGTTGCAGACGCGCTCCTGAAGCTGCTCGGCGGTCCCGACCTGTCTTCGCGCCGCTGGGTGTGGGAGCAGTATGACACGCTGATCCAGGGCAATTCGCTGCAGCTTCCAGGCGGCGATGCCGGCGTGGTGCGGGTCGAAGGCCATGCGACCAAGGCGCTCGCCTTCTCGTCCGACGTGACGCCGCGCTATTGCGAGGCCGACCCTTACGAGGGCGGCAAGCAGGCGGTGGCCGAATGCTGGCGCAACTTGACCGCCACCGGCGCTCTGCCGCTGGCCGCAACCGACAACCTCAATTTCGGCAACCCGGAACGGCCCGAGATCATGGGCCAGCTGGTCGGTGCCGTGAAGGGCATCGGCGACGCCTGTCGTGCGCTCGAATTCCCGATCGTCTCCGGCAATGTCTCGCTCTACAACGAGACCAACGGCCAGGGCATCCTGCCCACCCCGACCATCGGCGGCGTCGGCCTGATCGCCGATTGGTCGAAGATGGTGCGGGCCGGCTTTGCGGCCGAGGGCCAAATGATCCTGCTGGTCGGCGCGCCGGCGTCCTGGGGAACGCATCTCGGGCAATCGGTCTATTTCAGGGACATACACGGCCGCACGGATGGACCGCCGCCGCCGGTCGACCTCGAGCATGAAAAGCGCGTCGGCGACCATGTGCGCGCGCTCATCGCCTCCGGCATCGTCACGGCGGCGCATGACGTTTCCGATGGCGGTATCGCGGTGGCTTTAGCCGAAATGGTGATGGCGTCCGGCATCGGCGCCACCGTTCCCGGCCTTGTCGGCACCGACCCGATCCCGGTCTGGTTCGGCGAGGATCAGGGCCGTTATCTGCTGACGCTGTCGATCGACCCGCATGGTGACGAATGGGACGCCATTCGCAAGCAGCAGGGCGAGCTTGGCATCTTCGCGCCGTGGATCGGCTCCACAGGCGGCAGCGCGCTGAAGCTTGGCGACGCCAGGGCAATCCCGGTCAGCGAACTCTCCTCGGCTCACGAAGGCTGGTTCCCGCGCTTCATGGATCAGGCTAGTTGACCACACTGGCTGCCCGGGCGCTGCTTGCAGTCGTTTTCTGGCCGTCGCTGTTCTTCTTCTGGTTCCTGGGACCGTTCGTCTTTTTCCTGCTGTCGACAACCTCGAGCGAGGTTTGTATGCGGCTGGAAACACGTGCGGAGTTCCTTGCCGCGGCGAACGGCGCCGTCCCGATGCTGGCGCTGCAGAACCTCCTCTACGCGGTCCCGATCATCTGCCTGGTGCTCTGGGGCCGCCTTTTCCCGGATCCGGCACGGGCAAGGCACATCGTCACCTGCGTCAAGCTTTTCGCCGGCACGGTGGTCGTGGGCGCGTTGTGGGAGTACGGCTCGTCGCTCATCTGCGACGGCCATGGCCAAGGGTTCTTCTCGCCGGCTTGGCAAATGACGAGCTATCTCCCCATTGTCAGCCTGCTGCTCAACGCGCCGCTCTATGTGCTTGCCTTCAGCCTTGGCCGCGCTTTCTCGACACGCGAGGACGTTGCCGAGGATGAAGCAAGCCCACCGGCCTAGTCTTTCTCTGAAGCCGTGTGGCCGTTGGCGGGACAGAACGGCTTCAATCCGGACCGGAAAGGCTTTAGGCTCACCCGACTCTCATCTTATGGCCGGCTACCGGCCGCTCGAAACAGGATTTTGCCATGGCAATGGATGCCCACGACATCGAAAAACTGATCAAGGACGGCATTCCGGACGCCAAGGTGACGATTCGCGATCTCGCCGGCGACGGCGACCACTATGCGGCCGAGGTGGTGGCCGAGAGCTTTCGCGGCAAGAGCCGCGTCCAGCAGCACCAGATGGTCTATGACGCGCTGAAGGGCAATATGGGCGGCGTGTTGCACGCATTGGCGCTGCAGACCAGCGTTCCCGACTGACCCTTAGCGCTTGGCCCAACACGGCTCATCCTTTGCGCCATTTCAGCCACGGCGCGGCTAACGTCTTGTTTCGAGCAATCGTTGGGTTTATTTGAAGGGTATGTTTCGAGCCTGACTCCCACAGGCGGGAAAGGATATTCCATGAGCAGCATCAACGACTACATTGACAATGAAGTGAAGGGCAACGACGTCGTCCTTTTCATGAAGGGCACACCTGGTTTCCCGCAATGCGGATTTTCCGGCCAGGTCGTCCAGATCCTCGACTATATCGGCGCCGACTACAAAGGCGTGAACGTCCTGGACTCGGCTGAACTGCGCCAGGGCATCAAGGAATACTCCAACTGGCCGACGATCCCTCAGCTCTACGTCAAGGGAGAATTCGTCGGCGGTTGCGACATCGTGCGCGAGATGTTCCAGGCGGGCGAGCTGCAGACGTTCCTCGTCGAGAAGGGCGTCAGCGTCAAAGGCGCCGCCTGATTTCTGTTTTGTGCATGCCCGAAATCGACGTTGATTTTCGGGCATCGAGCACCAGGCACCGGGGCAACCTCACCTCGGCAATTTTCATGTCCTGACCCCAGGACCAGGACGAGCCAATGCGCCGGCCCGCCGGCGCATTTTCGTTTGAAAGATCGGACTTGCCGTGGACCAGCCAAAACCAGCGCCGCAATCGGCAAGCAAACTGCCCATTCCGCGCTGGGAGTTCATCGCTCTGTGCGCGGCACTGATGGCGCTGAACTCGCTGGCCATCGATATCATGCTGCCGGCTCTGCAGCAGATCGGCGCCTCGCTCGGCGTCGAAAATGAAAACCACCGGCAGTACGTCATAACGGCCTACATTCTGGGCTTCGGTGGCGGGCAGCTGTTCTTCGGGCCGATCTCGGATCGCTTCGGACGTCGCGCACCACTGGTCGCCGGGCTGGTGATTTATGTCGCCGCGGCTGCGGCCGCCGCCGTTGCACCAAGCTTTGAAACACTTCTGCTGTGCCGGGCCGTGCAAGGCATCGGTGCAGCCGCCACTCGTGTCATCGCGGTCTCGATCGTGCGCGATACGTTCGACGGCCGGCGCATGGCCGAGGTGATGTCGCTGATCTTCATGGTGTTCATGGCGATACCGGTCATTGCTCCCGGCATCGGCCAATTTATCATGCTGTTTGCGACCTGGCATTGGATCTTCGTCACCATGGCCGTCGGTGCGCTGCTCGTCTCGGCCTGGTCGCTGCTGCGCCTTCCTGAAACGCTGCATCCCGAACATCGCCGGCCGCTGACGCTCAACTCCATTGTCGGCGGGTTTCGTATCGTTCTCACCAACCGCATTGCGATCTGCTATGCCTTCGCCAGCACCTTCATTTTCGGCGCCATGTTTGGCTTCATCGCTTCGGCGCAGCAGATCTATGTCGACATTTTCAAAGTCGGCGAGATGTTCCCGGTCATCTTTGCCGGGGTTGCGGGCGTGCTCGCCTTCTCCAACTTTCTGAACTCGCGCCTTGTCGGTCGCATCGGCATGCGCCGCCTGTCGCAGAGTGCGTTGCTGCTGTTCCTGGTCATCAGCCTTGCCTGGCTGGTGATTTCGCTGGAGATGAAGATGCCGCTCTGGCTGTTCATCACCTTCTTTGCCTGCGCCATGCTTCCATTCGGTGCGCTCGGCGCGAACTTCAACGCGCTGGCCATGGAGCCGCTCGGGCAACTGGC
>NZ_RZRW01000251.1:0-8182 GCF_003998745.1 Mesorhizobium sp. M7A.F.Ca.US.014.04.1.1
CTTCCGGCTGGCGCCGGCGATGCGCGCCTTGATGTGGTCCTTGTTGCGTTCCCGGCTGCTCTCGCGACGCATCGCCTCGTCGAAGGCGGCATCGATTTTGCCCGCCAGAACGGTGCACGGCTGCTCGAGGCTTGTCCGATAGATCTGTCTCGCGATTCGCGTTCGATCGGCCTGTTCGTCGGCTCGTCGCGGGTCTTCGAGAAGGCTGGTTTCGAGAGGCTGTTGGAACGCAAGGCCGGTCGGCCGCTGATGCGGCTGGTGCTTTGATCGAGATTGCCTGCCCGGATGCCGTTGTCGATCTCACCTTGCGGTTGCAGCGGTAATTTCATACCAGACGGACAAAGCCTTTCTTCTCGGTCAAACGGAGAATTCGCGTGAACCGTGCCCTGCCATTCGTGTTCCTTCTTGCGTTGAGTGCCCCTGCTCTCAGTCAGACCGTCGACAGTCAGGGTGCGAAGCAATTGTCCGACGACTTGTCCCGCTATGTCGGCAAGCAGGCGATCGACAAAGGCATTTTGAAGGTTTCGCTGGAAGGTGGTGCTTACAAGATCCTGTTCGATTTCAAGGCACTTGCCGCATCATTTCCGGACCAGAAACTGCTGAAGTTCGACTTCGCGCCCTATGCCCTGATGGTCAAGCCGCGCAGCGACGGATCCTGGGATGTCTCGATGGATTTCTCCCAGAGCGCCTCCTTCGAGTTCAACGGACCCGAAGGCCTGCAAAGCACTCAGTTTTCGATCAAGGACGGCAAGGGCTCGGGCGTCTACGATCCAAATCTGGCGGCCTTCACCAGCGGCACCAGTTCGATGGCCGGCATGACGATGGCGTCGAAGGATGCCAAGCAGCACATGGAGGCCAGCGCCGGCGCTGGCATCGCGACCGTTGCCGCGACCAAGTCGGCGACCGGGGGCGTCGATTTCACAACCTCGCAGAAGGTGTCGAGTTTTGTCGAAGCGATCAATTTCGATGACCCCGAGAGCGGGCTGAAATTCCCGGTCACCGTCAGGTCGCCGGAATTGTCGGTCGAAGCCAGCGGCAAGGGCGTGCAGACCAAGCCATTGCTCGATCTCCTGGCATTTGCTGTGGCCAACGAGGACGAGGCGACGCTGAAGGCCAACCAGGCGCAGCTCAAATCGCTTTTGTTCGCCGCCTTACCGCTTTGGCAGCGTATCGACGGGACCTATGGTTTCAAGGATTTCGCGGTGGAAAGCCCGGTCGGCAATTTCGGCGCCACCCAGCTCAGCACCGTGTTCGGCTCCGACGGCGTCGCCCAAAACGGCACGATCACCTACGGCATCAAGGCATCGGGACTGACCGTGCCGACCCAGCTTCTCCCGAGCTGGAGCGTGGGGTTGTTGCCCACCGATGTCGATTTGAACTTTGGCGGCGCCAATATCGATCTCGACAGCATGGCGAAGAAGGCGATCGAAGCCTTTGATCTCAATAAGAATCCGCCGCTGTCTGCCGAATTCGGCGAGCAGCTTAAGGCCGACTTCATGGCCAAGACGCCGAAGGTCGTGCTTGGCCACAGCACCGTGAAGAACAAGGATACGGAGATCGCCCTGGAAGGCGAGATGACATTCCCGGGCGAAAAGCCCGAAGGTAGCGTGACCGTCGATGTCGCCGGCTTCGACAAGCTTGTCGAAGGCCTGCAGGAAGCGGCAAAGTCGGAACCGGAGGTGGCCCAATACGTGCCAGTCGCTCTCATGGCGAAGGGCTTTGGCAAGACGCTGTCCGATGGACGGCTGGAATGGATCGTCAACGCCAAGGCCGACGGTTCGGTCACCGTCAATGGCGTCATGCTGAAGCCTGCCGATCCGGCCGTGGACGACAGCGTGGACGATGGTGACGGCGACGATGACAGCGGGGACGACAGCGGCGGCGCAGGTGCGAAACTGAACCCTTGAAGGCTGGAGTTTAGAGCCCCAGCGCGCTTGCGATCTTCGGCGCGGCTTCGTGCCAGTCCTGGACGACGACCACATCGTCCGTCACCGGGGGCAGGAATGCGCGCAGTGAATTGTCGGCCATCAGGTGGAACAGTTCGGCGTCGGCGACCGATTCCCGCACCGACGCCAGATTGTGCGGCTGATCGTCGACGAAGACCACCGGTCGGCCGGCCTTGCCGCGAAGCTTGGCCACTGCCGGTCCTTTGGCCATTTCAGTGGTCAGAAGCGGGTAGCTCAGTCCAAGCGCGTCGAGATGGACACGACGCACGGCACGGTGTTTGTGCGGCATGGCCGTCAGCAAGATGATTTCCGCGCGGTCGCCAAGCCCTGCCAGGGCCTCTGCCGCGCCGTCCGTAATGTTTTGCCAATCGGCTTGCGTGTCAAAGAAATCGCCCAGCAGTGCCGTGACTTCGGGCTGTTCGATCAGGCGGCCGCTGGCCGTCTCTGCGATGTTGCCGGTCAGCCGGAACGAGGCCAGCGTCAGGCCATAGCCACGCGTCTTGAGGAAATTCGGAAACGGGCGGATGAATTCGAGCACGACATCGTCGACATCGAGCACCAGCAACGGCCGGTTGTCGGCTGCCAGTTCTTCGATCTGGCGCGCTGTTTCTGGATCATCGCTCATATGGAATGCTCGTGATTGTCATCGCCCAGCGGCAGCGACCGCAGGGCCTTGCCGACAGCAGCCGGCGGGGTGCCGGTTTCCTCGGCAAAGCGCATCAGCGTCGGCTCGTGGGCGAGGATGAATTGCAGGACACCAGCCAGGAAACCCGGCTCACTGGCGGCTTTGCGGATCGAATGGACCTCTATGCCGGTGATAGCCAGAAAGCGCGGCAAAAGCTCCGGATCGGAGGCGACAAAGCCCAGGGCCTTCACGGCAATCGATTCCGCTTCTTCGCGCATTGACGCTGCGTTTGCCATCACTACCTTCGGTGTGTGGAATGAGTCTCTCCCGCAGTAATGGCAAGAGTTGCTTGCGGCAAGCCATTAGAGCGTGGCGCGCCCTTTGGACGCGCAGGCGACGAGGTAGAATTCGCGCTGTTTTCCAGCCGCGGATTTCCGTTTCGTCAATCATATTGCCGTAAAGTGAAGCAGGGTTTGGTGCGTTCAGATATGGGCGCATGACGGTCGCCTTCGAAGCGGAAGGGCGGCCGGGACGGGATATCGATGCCGAAGAAGGTTATGATCGTCGAGGACAATGAGCTCAACATGAAGCTCTTTCGGGACCTCATCGAGGCAAGCGGTTACGAGACCGTGCGCACCCGCAACGGTCTGGAAGCGCTCGATCTGGCACGCCAGCACCGGCCGGATCTCATCTTGATGGATATCCAGTTGCCTGAGGTGTCGGGGCTTGAAGTGACCAAATGGCTGAAGGAGGACGACGAACTGCACGTCATCCCCGTCATTGCCGTGACCGCCTTCGCCATGAAAGGCGACGAGGAACGTATCCGCCAGGGTGGCTGCGAGGCTTATATTTCGAAGCCGATCTCGGTGCCGCGTTTCATCGAAACCATCAAATCCTATCTGGGCGATGCGTGATGTGCCCCTTCAGCCGAGCCGGAGCGTTATGAAATGACTGCGCGGATCCTCGTCGTCGACGATATCCCTGCCAATGTGCGGCTGCTGGAAGTGCGGCTGCTGGCCGAATATTTCGAAGTGTTGACCGCCACCAACGGGCCGGATGCGATCGAGACCTGCGAGAACGGCAAGGTCGATGTCGTGCTGCTCGATGTGATGATGCCCGATATGGACGGCTTGGAGGTCTGCAGGCGGCTGAAGAGCGATCCGGCGACATCGCATATTCCGGTGGTGATGATCACCGCGCTGGACCAGGTTTCCGACCGCGTCCGCGGGCTTGAGGCTGGCGCCGACGACTTCCTGACCAAGCCGGTCAACGACCTGCAGCTGATGACGCGCGTCAAGAGCCTTGTTCGGCTGAAGTCGCTGACCGACGAGTTGCGGCTGCGCGCCTCGACGACGCGCAATATCGGCATCGAGGAGTTGCTCAGCCGCAATTTCGCATCCGAGGACACGACGCCGAAAGTGCTTTTGATCGACGAGCGCAAAACATCCGTCGAGCGCATCCAGAAGATGCTGCGTGATCGGGCCGACCTCGACGTCACACATGATCCGCATGCCGGTTTCTTCCAGGCCGCCGAGACATCCTATGAATGCGTGATGATCTCGACCGCGTTCGCCGATTTCGATCCGCTGAGGCTCTGTTCGCAGTTGCGCTCGCTCGATCGCACCCGCTTCGTGCCGATTATCCTGCTGGCGGAGGAGGGCGAGGAGGAACGCATCATTCGCGGCCTGGAACTCGGCATCAACGACTATCTCATGCGGCCGATCGACCAGCAGGAACTGACGGCACGGCTGCGCACGCAGGTGCGCCGTAAGCGCTACAACGACCAGCTACGGGCCAGCGTCACCCAGACAATCGAAATGGCGGTGACCGACGGTCTGACCGGGCTGCACAATCGCCGCTATCTGGACAGCCATCTGCAGACGCTGTTCGATCGCGCCGTGGCACGGCGCCGGCCGCTGTCGGTGATGATCACCGACCTCGATCGCTTCAAGGCGATCAACGACGCGCACGGTCATGATGGCGGCGACGAGGTGCTGCGGGAATTCGCACGGCGGCTGCGCAAGAATGTCAGGGGTATCGACCTTGCCTGCCGCTTTGGCGGCGAGGAGTTCGTCGTGGTGATGCCGGATACCGAGGGCGCGGTGGCCGAGAAGGTGGCCGAGCGCATTCGCGCCGAAATCGCCCAGGCGGCTTTCGCCATTGGCCAGGACGGCAAGGCGATCGAAGTCACGGTCAGCGTCGGCGTGTCGTCGGTGCTGAAGGGCGTGGACACGGTGGCGGCGCTCATGAAGCGTGCCGATCTCGCGCTCTACGAAGCCAAAAGCGGCGGCCGCAATCGGGTCGTCGCCAAGGCGGCGTAGTGACCCAGCCCCGATTATCCAGTCAACCCGACAGGGTTACCCGTTTACCTTAATCCAAGCGATTCGCGAGCCTTGGTTAAGAAACTGTTGATTTTTATAAGCTCTTGCGCGACTGTGCAGGCCAAGACGAAGCCGGCACGAGGATAGACCGCCGGCTCCGGTCCCTGGGAATACCCCATGATGCTCAGGTCCGCCGCATCTCCTGGGTCCGTGGGGTCGGCCGGCCGGCGCTGGCACATAGTGGCCTCCTCGTACCGCTGCCAAACGCCGACCGGCCCCCTTCTTTCCAATGAACATCAGAGCTCCGTGCCAAAGCACGGAAGACTCTGGGTTTTTGCGCCTGAAAATCTGGATATCGTTAGGGGAAATTGCCCCGAGCGCTTGTTCCGCGGCAACCAACAGGGGAAACAATACCGTTCCCTTCCATTTCATACATATGGCGCACAAGGGGCTTGCGGCAAGACCCGGCTCCTCCCGTAAAACCGACCCGAACCAAGGTGCGGAAAACGGGAGTGATGACAATGGTTTCAGATCATGCGGTGGTGATCGCCGGGGGTGGTCCGGCGGGATTGATGCTGGCGGGCGAACTGGCGCTAGCAGGCGTCGACGTTGCCATTGTCGAAAGGCGGCCGGATCAGAAACTTGCCGGCCTGCGCGCAGGTGGCCTCCATGCACGCACCATCGAGGTGCTCGACCAGCGCGGAATTGCTGATCGGTTCCTCTCGCAGGGCCAAGTGAGCCCGGCCGTAGGTTTTCACATGATCCGCCTGGACATCAGCGACTTCCCAACCCGGCACAATTACCTGTTGGCGCTGCGGCAGAACCACATCGAGCGCATCCTGGCCGACTGGGTCGGCGAGTTGAAGGTGCCGATCTATCGTGAACACGAGGTTGCGGGGTTTATCCAGGACGACAGCGGCGTCGACGTCGAACTGTCCACCGGTCACCGCCTGAGGGCCGCATATCTGGTCGGCTGCGACGGAGGCCGCAGCACCATTCGCAAGGCGGCCGGTATCGAGTTCACCGGATGGGATCCGACGATGAGCTGGATGATTGCCGAGGTCGAAATGTCGGAAGAACCGGCATGGGGCTTCCGCAGCAACGCCTCCGGAATTCATGCCCTGGGTAAGATCGAGGACGGCAAGAAGGTTGGCGTCGTGCTGACGGAGCCCCGCCTGGAGGCGCGCGGCGAACCGACGCTACGCGAGCTCAGCGAGGCGCTGGCCGCCATCTATGGCACCGATTTTGGGGTCCACAGCCCGACCTGGCTCTCCCGCTTCACCGACATGACGCGCCAGGCTGCCGCATATCGCGACAGACGCGTGCTGCTGGCCGGCGATGCCGCCCACGTCCATCCGCCGATGGGTGGACAGGGCCTCAACATCGGCGTGCAGGATGCGGTGAACCTTGGATGGAAGCTGGCCCAGGTCATCAAGGGGATATCGCCGGAAAGCCTTCTCGACAGCTATCACGCCGAGCGCCATCCGGTTGCCGCCCGCGTGTTGCGTAACACGATGGCGCAGGTCGCGCTTCGCCGCACGGATGACCGCAGCAAGGCCTTGGCCGACACCGTTGCCGAGTTGCTCGGCATGGATGAACCCCGCAAAAAGATCGCAGCCGAGATGTCCGGCCTGTGTGTCCACTACGACCTCGAAGAGGGGCACCCGCTGCTTGGGCGGCGAATGCCCGATCTCGATCTGACCACCGCCGGCGGACCGTTGCGGGTCTTCACCTTGCTGCACGACGCGCGGCCCGTGCTGCTCAACCTCGGTGAGCCCGGCAGACTGGACATCGCGCCCTGGGCAGAACGGGTTCGGCAGATCGACGCCGGTTACGCCGGTATCTGGGACCTGCCGGCTCTCGGGAGTGTCGTTGCGCCCGACGCGGTCTTGATCCGGCCCGATGGTTATGTGGCTTGGGCCGGGGCGGGAACCCAACGGGGCCTTGTGGGCGCGCTGACCACCTGGTTCGGGCCGCCTGCTGCCGCAGGTTAGCAGACGCGATCGCGCGACCGCCTTGAGAATATTGCGTCGCTTCCTCCGACAGTGCTCCTGACAGTTTGTTGACAGGAGTTTTCAACTGTGCAGAATTGGTTGGACCATTGGACCACTCGGAGGAAATGTGGACCAGAACAGCCTGCCACCCATTCAAATCACGGCGCGCGACGACGCCGTGTTGAAGGCGTTGGTGGGATTTGTTCGCGCCGAAGCCCTGCAGCTGGGCGACAGACTCCCAACCGAACGCATTCTCGCCGAGCGGCTGAAGGTCAGCCGCAACACCGTGCGCGAGGCTCTGACACGCTGGGAAGGGCTCGGCCTCGTCGAACGCCGGTAAGGCAGCGGCACCTATCTCAAGGCGGCTGTTTCGCCTGATATGCTGCACATGCCGCTGACACTGGCCGGCGGCAATGATTTCACCAGCCTGATGCAGCCGCTGGAGATCCGCCGCGCGCTGTAGGCGGAGGCAGCAGCCCTTTGCGCCGAACGCGCCAGCCAAGCCGATATTGCCGAGATCGCACGCAAGCTCGACATCATGGAACAGGCGTTCCGCACGCGCGAGGGCATGTCGTCGGAAGAGGATTGGGAGTTCCACCAGGCGATCTACCGGGTCTCGGGCAATCCGCTGTTCGAGCAGATCATCGCCGCCATGCATGAGCTGTTTCACCGCTTCTGGGAGCATCCGCTCGGCGTGCGTGACTTCGGCCACGCCAGCTTTCCCTATCACCGGACCATCTACGAACGCATTGCTGCCCGCGATCCGCAGGGCGCTCGCGCCGAGGCGCTCAAGCTGATCGCCACCGTCGAGGACGACCTCAAGCGCGGCGCGGCCAAACTCAAACTCTCGAGCCAGACATGAACGAGCATCCATCAGGTTTCGATTACGACTATCTCACCGAAGCGGCCACGCTTTTGGCGCATGACGAACCGTTCCCCGGCGGTGCGGTGGTGCCGCCGATCTACCAGACCTCGCTGTTCACCTTCGCCAACTATGCCGAGATGGCCGATACCTTTGCCGGCAAACGAAGGCAGCCGATCTACTCGCGCGGCGACAATCCCACGGTGATGGAGTTCGAGGCGCGCGTGGCAGCGCTCGAGGGCGCAGAAGCCGCGCGCGGCTTTTCCAGTGGCATGGCGGCGATCAGCGCCACAGTGCTTGCGTTCGTCGGTGCGGGCGAGCGCATCGTGGCGGTGCGCAATTGCTATGGCGATGCCTACCGTTTGTTCGAGCGGCTGTTGCCGCGCCTCAACATCAAGGTCGACTATGTCGACGGGTCCTACCCGGATGCGGTC
>NZ_RZRW01000252.1:0-8149 GCF_003998745.1 Mesorhizobium sp. M7A.F.Ca.US.014.04.1.1
CCGTTGCCGGACGTGGCTCGCCACCACCGGCGCCACGGCGCGGCCGAGCAGCCGGTCCACCGCCTCGACCACTGTCACCGTGCGGCCGGCGGCCCTCAACGTGGCTGCGATCTCCAGCCCGATGAAACCGCCGCCGAGGATGACGACTTCGTCGGTTTGCGCGCTGAGGTCGCGAATCAGCCGCGCATCGGCCAGCGAGCGCAGCGACAGCACCCCGGACAGATCGGCACCGGGCAGCGGCAGCGTGCGCGGGCGCGAGCCTGTCGCCAGGATCAGGTGGTCGAAGGCAAGCGCACCACCGCCGGCAATATCCAAACTGCGGCGTCCGGCATCGATGCGATCGATCCTGACGCCAGGCCGGTAGTCGATGGCGCTGCCGGTGTAAAAGGCCTCGCCGCGCAAGGGTTGTGGCTTGGCCTCGGCATCCTTGATGAAGGTCTTCGACAGCGGCGGCTTGTGGTAGGGCAGTTCGTCCTCATCTCCGACGAGGATTACCGGTCCGTCATAACCGTCCTCGCGCAGACTTGCGGCCGCTTGCACGCCCGCATGGCCCGCGCCGACAATGACCACACCGTTCTTCATCGCACTCAATCCCGATTCTACCCTAGGATGTTCCGCCAGATGGCAATTGTCTGGCACCGCTGCAAGCGAGCTTTTGCGGGTCGCATCCGGGATGGCGGCTGTCAATCGCACAGTTCAGCGGCAAGACCGGTGCAGGAAAATGCATAAAGTTGACAGTCGCAGTTTAGAATAATTCTAAACTGTTGTTTCGATTGACTTTTCTTGCGGATTGTCATTGACATCCGACGGTGTCGCAGCTTTATGGAAGCTCGCGCGTCAGCGCATCCCTTTAATGTCTGGGCCTTGAACCCTTTCGATTGGAGGCATTTTGGTGTCTTTCTTCCGCGAACCGCGCGATGGCGCGGCATCTCTTGCGCCCAATGGCCCGCAGATGGCCTGGCGCCGGTTGCTGCGCGCGCCGTTTACAGAATTTCCGAGAAACTGGAGAGTGATCATGACAGCACGATATGGCAGCAGGCTTGCGGCGATCGGCGCCACTGCCCTGCTGACGGCGGCGGTATTCGTGTTGCCGGCAAAGGCGGAAACCGATGTAAAGGCGGTCATCAAGACCTATTCCGACATCGCGCTCGCGAAATACGAAGATTCGCTGACCACCGCGCAGGCGCTCGACAAGGCGGTCGACGCGCTGCTCGCCACGCCATCGGTGGAAACCCTCAACGCTGCCCGTGACGCCTGGAAGGCATCGCGCGTTCCCTACCAGCAGACCGAAGTCTACCGCTTCGGCAACAAGATCGTCGACGACTGGGAAGGCAAGGTGAATTCCTGGCCGCTGGATGAAGGCTTGATCGACTATGTCGCCAAGAGCTACGGCACCGAATCGGACGCGAACGCGCTCTACACGGCCAATGTGATCGCCAACAAGGAGATCGAGATCAACGGCAAGAAGGTCGATGCATCGAAGCTTTCGCCGGAATTCCTCTCCGGCACGCTGCAGGGAGCCGGCGGCATCGAGGCCAATGTCGCCACCGGCTATCACGCCATCGAATTCCTGCTCTGGGGCCAGGACCTGCATGGCACCGGCCCGGGTGCCGGCGAGCGCCCCGACACCGACTACGACCTCAAGAACTGCACCGGCGGTAATTGCGACCGCCGCGCCGAGTATCTGAAATCGGCCAGCGACCTTCTGGTTTCGGATCTTCAGGAGATGGTCGGCAACTGGAAGGAAGACGGCGCCGCCCGCAAGGCTCTTGTCGATGGCGAGCCGAACACGGCGATCTCGACGATCTTCACCGGCATGGGCTCGCTGTCCTACGGCGAACTGGCCGGCGAGCGCATGAAGCTCGGCCTACTGCTGCATGATCCGGAAGAGGAGCACGATTGCTTCTCCGACAACACCTACAATTCGCATCTCTACGACGCCATCGGCATTCGCGCGGCCTATCATGCGAGCTACACGCGTCTCGACGGCACCATCGTTTCGGGTCCTTCGGTGGCCGATATGGTGAAGGCGGCCGACCCGGCGATCGACAAGGAACTGTCTGACAAGCTCGATGTTTCGGTCGCCAAGATGGAGGCGATCAAGGCGCGTGCACTGGCCGGCGAGGCCTATGACCAGCAGATCGCCGAGGGCAACATTGAGGGCAATGCCACCGTCCAGGCGGCGATCGATGCGCTGATCGATCAGACCAAGTCGATTGAGCGCGCCGTCGGCTCCCTGAAGCTCAGCACCATCGCCTTCGAAGGGTCCGACAGCCTCGACGCGCCGGACAAGGTGTTCAAGTAAGGGGTAAACGACGGAGACTGACCCGGAGCCGGACAACCGGCTTTGGAACGGCCTCCGCCAGAAGATCAAGCCACACGGCGCGGGAGACGCCGTCAGCCAGCCGAGCAAGCCAATGCTGATTTGTCATTGCAACATCATCACCGAGAAGGAGATCGAGCAGACGATCGTCGGGCTGCTGGACCAGGATCCCTGGCAGTTGATCGTGCCGGCGAAGATCTATCATGCAATGCAAAAGCGCGGTCGCTGTTGCGGCTGCTTCCCAAATGTGGTGGAAACGATCATTCGGGTCACCGAAAACTACCACGCCCGCTCGGAGGCGAGCGGCGTGGATGTCGTTTCACACCTGGATCGCGTCAGAGGCCTGCGCATCCAATACGGGAGCAGAATTCATGAAAGGCGATCCGCAGATCATCGAGCGGCTTAACGAGGCCCTTTTTCTGGAGCTTGGGGCCGTCAATCAGTACTGGGTGCATTTCCGTCTGCTTGAGGACTGGGGATACGCGAAGCTGGCAAAGAAGGAGCGGGCGGAATCGATCGAGGAGATGCACCATGCCGACAAGCTCGTCGCCCGCATCATCTTCCTCGAAGGCCATCCGAACCTGCAGTCCGTGGCGCCGCTGCGCATCGGGCAGAACGTCAAGGAAGTGCTCGAATCCGACCTTGCCGGAGAATATGACGCACGTACCGCCTACAAGCGTTCGCGCGAAATCTGCAACGACGCCGGCGACTACGTGACGATGAAGCTGTTCGAGGAATTGCTGGCCGACGAGGAGGGTCACATCGACTTTCTTGAGACGCAGCTCGACCTGCTTGCCTCGATCGGCGAGGAGAAATACGGCCAGCTCAACGCCGCATCGGCAGACGAGGCGGAGTAAGGGCATGCGGGAATGCGGCGCCTGCTAGAATTCGTGCGCCGCTCGCGGCGGGCCAATGGCTCGCCGCCCCCTGAGAAGACGCCAGCCGGATTGGCGCGTCGGCGCTGTGTCATGCTCGTGTTGGCGCTTACCTCTTCGGCGATGGCGGGTGATCTTCAGCCGGCCGGCTTCGCTACCACGCGCACCGACCTCAATGCGAAGGATCAGGCGCGCGCCATCGCCGTCACCAGGCCGACCACGGATTTTTCCAGGCCAGAGCCGTTCGAACTGATGCAAGGTGGCGCCGGCACGTCCCGAAAGGACGTCAGCCGCGATTCCTTCTCGCAATCCTCGGCCAACCTCACCTTCGAGGAACAGGGCGACTTCAAGCTTGGCAATGCCCTTTTCCGCAAGAACTGGGTCTCGTCGCCATCCTCGACGCAGGCGTCGGACGGGCTCGGCCCGCTGTTCAACGAACGTGCCTGCCAGAACTGTCATCTGAAGGACGGCCGCGGCCGCCCGCCGCAAGGCGACGCCGGCACCACGTCGATGTTCCTGCGGCTGGCCCGCGACGCCAGCAGCGTGGAAGAGAAGGCGGCGCTTGCCGACCATGAGGTGCTCAACTTCCCCGACCCGGTCTACGGCAGGCAATTGCAGGAGCTCGCCGTACCCGGCCTGCCCGGTGAAGGCAGGATGCATATCGACTATCAGGAACGTAAGGTAGAGCTGACGGACGGCGCTGTGATCTCCTTGCGCAAGCCGAGCTATTCGGTTGACGGCCTTGGCTACGGGCCGCTTGACCCACGCACCACACTGTCGCCGCGCCTGACCCCGCCGATGATCGGCCTGGGCCTGATCGAACAGATCGCGCCGTCTGATATTCTCGCCCAAGCCGATCCGGACGACAGGGACGGCGACGGCATTTCCGGCAGGCCGAACATCGTGCGCGATAGCCTGAACGGGGAACTGACGCTCGGCCGCTTCGGCTGGAAGGCGCAGACCGCGTCGATCCGCCAGCAGGCGGCGGATGCCTTTGCCGGCGACATCGGCATCTCGACGCTCGAAGAGCCGAGGCATTGGGGCGATTGCACTGCTGCGGAGGCAAAATGCCTCGCCATGCCGAACGGCGTGCAGCAGCGTCTTGGCCCGGTCGAGGCGCCGCCGCCGGTGATGGATCTCGTCACCTTCTATTCGCAGAACCTGGCCGTGCCGTCGCGCCGGGACCTCGACCGGCCGGACGTGCTCGCGGGCAAAAAGACATTCTACGAGATCGGCTGCATTGCCTGCCATACGCCGAAATTCGTCACGCGCCGCGATACGCCCAATAAGGCGCAGGCCTTCCAGTTGATCTGGCCCTATTCCGACTTCCTGCTGCACGACATGGGGCCTGATCTGGCCGATGGCCAGGCCGTGGGCGATGCGACGGGCAATGAGTGGCGCACGCCGCCGCTGTGGGGCATCGGCCTGACCGAGACAGTCAACGGCAATTCCTTCTTTCTGCATGACGGGCGCGCGCGCAGCCTGGCTGAGGCGATCCTGTGGCATGGCGGCGAGGCGCAGAAAGCGCGCGACCGTTTTGCCGCCGCTAACGCGACCGAGCGTGACGCATTGCTCAAATTCCTGGAGTCACTGTGATGTTCAAGCGTTCTGCATTGTTTTTCGCTCTTCCGCTGGCCCTGCTGGGCGTTGTCCCTGCGTCGGCGGCGGTCAAAGCCTCCGACATCATCCAGCGGGCGATCGATGGCTTCGTCCGCCCGGCCTATGCCGGCCTGCACGAGCATGCGGAAGCCTTGACCGGATCCATGCGCAAGCTGTGCGTCACGCCCTCGCAAGGAGAGCTCGATGCCGCACGCGCCGAATTCTCCGCCACCGTCTATGCCTGGTCGTCAGCCGAAATCATCGGCTTCGGGCCGATCAAGGAGAACAACCGGCTGGAACGCATGCTGTTCTGGCCGGATCGCAAGAGCATTGGCCTGAAGCAGGTGCAGGCGGCGCTGTCGGCGAAGGATCCAACCGCCACAGATCCGGCACAGCTGGCCGGCAAGAGCGTCGCCATGCAGGGGCTGGGCGCGCTGGAGTTCGTGCTTTACGGCGACGGCGCCGATGCACTGGCCGGCAAGGATGATTCCTACCGCTGCGCCTATGGCACTGCTGTTGCCGGCAACATCGAAACCATGGCCGGCGAGGTCAGCGCCGCCTGGAACAAACCGGACGGCTTTGCAGCGCTTTGGGCCAATCCGGGGCCGCAGAACCCGCTCTACCGCGACGGCAATGAAGCGGTGACCGAACTGGTCGGCGTCTTCATCAACGAGCTGGAAATGGTGCGTGACGTGCGCCTGAAAGGGTTTTTCGGCGGCAAGCCGGACGCGGACAAGCCGAAACAAGCGATCTATTGGCGCTCGCAAAACACCACCGCGTCACTGGCCGGCAATCTCTCCGGCATCGATACGCTGTTCCAGGCCTCGAAACTTGGCGACGCCCTGCCGGCCGATGCGCGCTGGATGGCCGAAGCGATCCACATCCAATTGGTCAACGGTGTCGCCACCGCCAAGGCCGTCAGCGGTCCAATCGACAAGGCGCTTGCCGATCCGGCATTGCGCGACAAGCTCGATCATTTCGCGCTGATCACCTCCAGCCTGTCGACCCTGATCGGGACCAGGTTGACCGCTGAATTCGGCCTGACCGCAGGCTTCTCCTCGCTGGATGGGGACTGAATTGAAAACCCCGCTGATAGATCGCCGCGATTTCCTGAGAGCTGCAGGCGTTGGCTTCATGGCCGCGATGGCGCCATCGGCCTGGGCAACGACGCTTTCGACCGACGCCGTCTTCGCCACCGCTTTCGTCAAACGCGACGGCAGCTTTGGCGCTGCCGTCCTGTCCGAGGCCGGCAAAGTCCTGCATGCGATCGATCTGCCCGATCGCGGCCACGATGTCACCTTCGATCCCATATCGAAACGCTCGGTGGTCTTCGCGCGGCAACCCGGCACCTTTGCCGTGGTTTTCGACCATTCGGGCCGTGATGCGCCGCTGACCATCGCCAGCATCGCCGGCCGGCATTTCTTCGGCCATGGCGTGTTTTCGGCCGACGGTGCGCTGCTCTATGCCACCGAAAACGACTTCGACAACGCCGCCGGCGTCGTCGGCGTCTACGATGCGCGGGCGAAATTCAGCCGTGTCGGCGAGTTCCCGACCTATGGAATGGGTCCGCACGAGCTTCTGCTCCTGGGCGATGGCAGGACGATTGCGGTAGCAAATGGCGGCATCGAGACCCATCCGGATTACGGCCGCGCCGAGCTCAACATTGCGACCATGAAGCCGTCCTACGTGCTGATAGACCGCGTCACCGGCGACCTCATCGAGAAGCACGAATTGCCGGCCGCACTGCATCAGCTGTCGATCCGCCACATGGACACCGATCCGTCCGGCACGGTCTGGTTCGGTTGCCAGTACAGGGGCCCGGGCACCGATCGTCCGCTGCTGGTCGGCCGCGCGGTGCGCGGCAAGGAATTGCAACTGCTCGACATGCCGCAGGACGTTTTGTCCGGCTTCCGCAACTACATAGGCTCGGTCGCCGCCAATCCGGCTGCCGGCACGGTCGCGGTCTCCTCGCCGGAAGGCAACTCGCTTGTCGTGCTCGATGCGGCCAGCGGACGGGTCGTCGCGAACAGCGCGCTGGTCGAGGTCTGCGGCGTGGCTCCCGATGGAACCGGCTTCATGGCCACCACCGGCGCTGGCGAGATCGTCGAGGGCAGTGGTGCGACACGCTCCGAACCGGACTATGTCTGGGACAACCACATGCTGCGCATCGAGCAGGCCGCATAGGCCACAAGCGAAGCCGCTTAACGAATTATGCACTATCCCCTTGCGGTGGCGGGCCGTGGCGGGCACAGGGAATTGTCTTTCGAACCGGTTGCTTCATGAAATTGCTTGCCATCGACTGTGCCGCCAACCTCTGCGCCGCTAGCGTCTATGACGCGACGGCGAAGCGGGAGCTCGGCCGCTCGGTGCTCGATCTCGGCAAGGGCCATGCCGAGCAGCTGATGGCGGTCATCGCCGAAGCGCTGGAGGCAGGCGCAACCGACTATGCAGGTCTTGGCGCCATTGCCGTGTCTGTCGGCCCCGGTTCCTTCACCGGTCTGCGGGTCGGCGTCTCGACCGCGCGTGGCCTGGCGCTGGCGCTGAAGATACCGGCAATCGGAGTGACGACACTGGAGGCGCTGGCTGCCGAAGCAGCGACGGCATTTCCCGGTCGCGCCGTGCTGGCGGCGCTGGATGCCGGCCGTGAGGAGATCCACGCGGCTTTTTACGACGAAAGGTTAGTCTTGACTTACGGTCCGGCCGTGGCCACGCTGGCCGACGTGGTGGCAATGGCGAAGGCAACGTCTCTGGTGCTTGCCGGCACCGCTGCAGCGCTCATCAGCGCATCGGCCGGGCGCGAATTCGATGTCGGCCCTCGGACGGCCACCGCCGACATTGTCACCTACGCCCGCCTGGCTGCCGCCAAGGGCGCGGGCGAACGGCCGAAACCACTCTATCTGCGCGGCGCCGACGCCAAGCCGCAGGCCGGGTTCATTCTTTCAAGGATCAGACCATGATCCCGAAAAGTGGAAGCCGGTTTTCACGGACAACGGTTCCCGTTTGTCCAGAGATCATGGTCAAACAAGAAAACAAAAATTAGATGCGCATACCTTTTCTCCAATCACGCCGCCGGGACTATGCGCTCGAGCCGCTGAGGATCGCCGACAGTCCGGCGGTCTCGCTGCTGCATCGCGAGGACTTTGTCCGCCCCTGGACCGATGGCGAATTTGCCGCCTTGCTCGAACAGGACACCGTGTTCGGCTATGCCGCGCGCGAAACCGGACAGGGCTCCAAGCCGCCCGTCGGCTTCGTGCTGGCGCGGCTTGCGGCAGGCGAGGGCGAGATCCTGACCGTCGCGGTGGCGCGATCGCATAGCCGGCGGGGGGTGGGCTGGCAATTGATGGACGCGGGG